>JACIYK010000134.1 GCA_014359965.1 Candidatus Aminicenantota bacterium | reverse complement strand
ACCTATGGAGAAGAAAAGGAACTGGAATCCGAAAAACCAGGTCAGGCTAAGTTTTTCCTGGGCATTTTACCTTTATGGAAAATAGGGAATATAGATTGTGTCCCCGTTTTTTCAGGCTTTGCCCAGGACCATGGCCAGAAGAGCCATCCTGACGTACAGACCGTATTCCATCTGCCGAAAGTAAGCGGCTCGTGGGTCTTCATCCACTTCCATGGCAATCTCGTTTACTCTGGGCAAGGGGTGCATGACGATCATCCGGTCTTTGGCTTTTTCCAGCGTTTTGGCCGTGATAACGTAAGCATCTTTAACCTTTTCGTATTCCTCTAAATTATCAAAGCGCTCGCGCTGTACTCTTGTGACGTAAAGAACATCGGTCTCAGGCAAAACATTATCCAGTTTTTCATGTTCTTCTTGGGGTAGCCCTTTTTTCTCTACCTCTTCAATCACTTCCCGTGGCATGCGCAGAACATCCGGCGAAACGTAGTGGAGCTTGATGTTATCAAACCTGGTCAGCAATCTGGCAAGCGAATGGACAGTGCGCCCATACTTTAAATCACCCAGCATAGTCACGGTCAGGCCATCTAGCCGACCTAATTCTTCTTTAATGGTAAACACATCCAGCAAAGCCTGAGTCGGATGTTCACCCACACCGTCACCAGCGTTTATCACTGGTTTTCCAGCAAACTGAGCGGCCAGCGCCGCTGAACCCACTTCTGGGTGTCTGATAACTATAACATCAGCATAAGCTGCCAGCGTCCTAACCGTGTCTGGCAAGCTCTCCCCTTTAGCTACTGAAGAATACCGCACTTCACTGATGGGAATGACCGCTCCACCGAGTCTTTGCATGGCCGCCATAAAGGAAGCAAAGGTTCTGGTAGAAGGCTCATAGAACAGGTTAGCCAGAATTTTGCCTTTGAGCAGGTCAAAAGTACCGATTCTTTCCACCATAACCCGCATTTCATGGGCCACGCTGAAGATGTATTCCAGGTCCGCCCGGGTAAATTGTTTAACCGAAAGGATATTTTTGCCGTACCAGGGAGCCGTCTGCTGATCCCCGAACGGAAGGTATGGACTTTTTGGTTTAGTAGGCATGATTACTCCTGTACTTTATCCTATTTATCTCTTTTTTAAGGTTTTTTTTAATATAATCATCCAGTCCAACTCTGTCAATTACAAATTTCTTTTTTGCCGAAAAGCAGAGTGATGGCTGACTCCTCTCTACAGCCATAACTACGTTTGGCTGGCTATTTACTCCTCTATAATCTTAGCTTAAAAACCTGTTGATAGAATATTTTCAAAATAAACAATAGAATATAATGTATATGTATTACTAAAAATAGCGCACCCATGGAGGTGAACATGTCAGCCGGGAAATATCGTTTGGTCCTCTTGATTGTGTTTCTTTTTGTATTACACTTATTTAATCACCTGCCTGCTGGCGCTCAGAACGTTAACTTTGGCCTTTCCATTACTGATGGAAAAGTCCGGGGATTTTACCTGTCTATTTCTAATTACTTCAACGTTCCAGAGCCCACGATAATTGAAATCCGTCAGCGCTACCGATTGTCCGATGACGAACTCCCAGTAGTTTTCTTTCTGGCTACCCGCGCCCGCGTTGAGCCTCAGGTGGTCATTGACCTCAGGTTAAAAGGCCTGAGCTGGTGGGACATCACTTTGCACTTTGGGCTTAATCCAGAAATCTTTTTCGTCCCCATCAGCGTGGTAAAAGTTGGACCACCCTACGGCAGGGCTCTTGGCTTCTACCGCCAGTATCGCGAGAAAAAGAGCTGGGGGAAAATAGTTCTTACTGATGTAGATATTATCAACCTGGTAAATCTCAAATTTATCTCTGAATACCATAAAATACCTCCGGAAAAAGTAATGGAAATAAGAACCAAAGGGCACAACTTTGTAGATATTCATGAAACTATAGTAAAAGAAAAGGGTAAAAGCGCACCCTCAAAAGCCAAAGGCAAAGCTCCCAAAGGTAAGGTCCGAAAGAAATAATCAAAAAATAAAAAGAAATAAATTTAGGCTACAAATAAGGCTCCCATTCTTCTTTTTTAAATTCCACAATTTCTTTCATATGATTTAAAGAAACAACAACTCGAGCTTTTTCCGCCAGGCGGGCCTTACTGTATCTAATGGTTAAAAGACCTGCCTTCCTGACTGCTGGCTGGGTCAGAATTGCCTTAAACACTCCTTTCCCTTCATCTCCTGCTTTAATTAACTCGCCGCCCGCTTGCCATGCTTTTATTTTTGTTAAATGATTAATTTCACCATTAATTTCAAGCGCCGGCCTCCGCCACTCTTGCGGCCCACCTCCAGAAAGTTGACTGCCCCCTTGCTCTTCTTCTATCATTTCTTCCGTTTTATTTCCTACCAGGTGTTCTACTCTGCCCGCAGTTTGGGCTTTTTCTTCTTCTTTTTTCCAGGGATTTTTCTTGAACCTTAAGACCGTGAGCGGGCCAAGACCATCCGCTAGATGAATCACCACATCATCAGCAAGCATTCTTTTCCTTAGCTTCTCATTTTCCTGTTCATTCCGACCGATGACAAAAAAGGCTTCTTCTTCAAAAAAAAGTCGGCCCAACTTAATAAGCAGAATATCTTCAACCAGAAGCTTCCCTCTCCAGTTGAGAAGATTCTTCAGGCGCTGGGAAAATCCGGGATCAGTTAGCAAACAGCCGCCAGCAGGTGTTGGAAAATTTTTAATTCCGTACCTGGCAGCCAGCTCTAACTGCCGCTTTCTTGAGCGGCCAGAAATATCCAGCAACTTTTCCCGGTCTACCAGCCCTTCTTCTTCCGCTCGCGTGGGCGGCAGAAGTTTGGCTGAGAGCGGCCTCAGCACCAGCCTTTTAGCCTGACCGAGTTTTTCCACCAGGTCAAGAGACTGGCGGTTCTGCGATTTGGGTCTTTCACCCAGCACCTCGCCAGTAGTCACAAAATCCGCTTGGTACCTTTCAAGCAACTGAACTGCTATCCTCACCATCTGGCCGTGGCAATCTATGCAGGGGTTCATGTTCTTCCCATAGCCATATCTCGGATGTTCCACTATCTCAATTTCTTCTTCTGTTATATCGGCCACAATCAGCGGCCAGTCCTGTTCTTCAGCTGCTCTGATGGCCTCTCTAGGGCCAAAGAACAGGCTGCTAAAAGTTAGCCCGACGATTTCCACACCCTGTTCTTCCAGGATTTTTCCGGCCAGAATACTGTCCAGTCCACCAGAGAGAAGCAGCAGCGTGCGGGCACGTGCCTTCTTTTCCCCGGGTCTTCTTATTTCCTTAAGACGCATCTTTTTATTCCCACGAAATATATTTTGGGGCCGGCTCCGGACTGATCCGGATTA
This sequence comes from Candidatus Aminicenantota bacterium, assembly GCA_014359965.1. GTDB lineage: Bacteria > Acidobacteriota > Aminicenantia > Aminicenantales > Saccharicenantaceae > Saccharicenans. Next base: position 3,690 of record JACIYK010000134.1, on the reverse strand, counting down.
AAGGTTGGCTTTTTTTCTCAACCATCTCTGTCTGGCTGCCCAGCGCACCAGTCCATAAGTCATCGGACAGCGCATCAGGAAAGCAATCAGTTTATTTCTTTTCCCGGGAATGATAATAACTTTATTTCGTTTTAGAGCTTTAAGAGATATGCTGACCACCCTCTCAGCCGTCATCCAGAGAAAACCCGGTATGGCTTCTTTGTTTATCCCGGCCATTTCATGAAACTCAGTGTGAGTCAGCCCCGGGCACAAGGCTTGAACTTTAATTCCGGTGTCCTGCAGTTCAGCCTGAAGATTTTCTGAAAACATCACCAGAAAAGCCTTGGTGGAACTGTACATCGCTCCAGATAAAGGAGAAAAAGCTGCTATGGAAGCTACATTAATAATCGCTCCCCGCCTGTTTTTCAGCATGCCTGATAAAGCTGCCCGGCTTAAAACTACCGGTGTCAGGACGTGAACTTTAATCATCTTCTCTGCTTCACCCTGCTGGTCTTCATGAAACCGGCCCTTCCCACCAAAGCCGGCATTGTTTATCAAAAGGTCCAGGTCAGGGGTTTCCTTGATTTTCTGAGCCACTTTTTGCAGGTCCTCTTTCCTACTCAGGTCAGCAGAGAGCACTTCCACCTGAACGCCAAACTCCTGCTTAAGCTCCCGGGCAAGTTTTTCCAGCCTTTCCAGGCGGCGCGCCACCAGAATTAAATTTGTCCCAGCCGAGGCTAATTGCCTGGCAAACTCCAGCCCCAACCCAGCTGAGGCACCGGTGATCAGAGCTTTATAGAAAACCATCCTGACCATGCTTAATTATCTCCTTTCGTTTCATTATCTGCTTTTAATTATTTATATTTTACCAGACTGAAACTTAAAAGCTGGACATAATGGCAAATTTCCCATCTTTACCGGAATCACATTTTTTATAATACAATACCAGAAAGACTTTTAAAATTTAACTGCCTGAAACCAGGTTTAGAGAAAAATTAAAATGGTAGCCGCCACAATCAGGAAATTAACCAGAGCGTTGATAAATTTACCCAGAAAAATCGGACCAAGGATAATGCCGGAAAAATCCGGTGGGCCAAAAATGGCACCTATGAGCGGGGCAGGACATCTCCTACCATGGAGTTAACTACCTGGTTAAAGGCTGCACCGATGATGATAGCTACAGCCAGGTCAATGACATTGTCCCTCATGATAAAATCCTTAAAGCCCTTTAACATATCATCCTCCCTTTCACCAGCTTGTGATTATTTTATAAAAAAATTTGAGAAATGAACCATAAAAACTGGTGATCAAGATATTTCAATTCCCTCCTTTTTAGTTCCCTTCTCCCCGCCGGTGGCCTCATGGCAAAAAATGGTAAAAATCTCTTGAGGCTATATCATCTACGTTGCTTTTAGATTGAATAGCCTATAAAACTTCAAGTCGGTAAAAATAATTTTAAAAATGAAAAACTATTTATGATAGATCTTAGATAAATACAAAATAAGATATGAAAAAGGGAGACCTCAGCGCCGATAAAGCGCTGCCGTAAGCAAAGAGACAGCTAAATATTTAGGAAAAAAATCGCCAGGCCTTTCACCCTTTCTCAGGCTAATTAATTTGCTGGCTTGACACTTCCTTAAGATAAATGTTAACCTGAGCTCGGGAATATGAAGTTTGCCTGGTGGCACAAATTTTTGCGGTCAGTTTTTCTCTTTCTTTTTCTAATTTTTCTGACAACTCTCCTGCCGCTTTATCCATCAACCGTCAATTATGTTGACTTTACTGATATCCAGTATTACTTAAATCCGGCACGAGAATTTGACCTGTTCAAAAAAGTTTTAACCTTCGAACGCAATTGGAAATCCCGAGTATCCGAAAAGCTGGTCATAGCCATTATCTACCAGAGTTCTTACTCCCTATCCACCTGGGCTATGGAAGACTGGCATAAGCTTTACGAAAATTTACCTGAAACCGACAAACAACTGGAGCATATTCCCATTGCTTTAGTAACCATTGACCTGGATTCCACCACTCCACTGGAAAATGAACTTCGGGAAAACAGGGTGAACTTTGTCTATCTTACTCCTCTGGAAGCCAGCAAAAGTCAGAAATTGATAAAAAGTGTTAAAGACCTTTGCACTAAACTAAAAATAGCTACTTTTACCGCTATTCCTGAATACCTGGACTATGGCCTGGCCGTCTGTTTCAAACTGCAAGACAGCAAAGTCCAGATTCTGCTCAACCTGGAAGCCAGCAAAGCTCAGGGGTTAAGCTTTTCATCGCAATTCCTTCGTCTGACCAGTTTAAGGGGCAAAAATGGCTGATAAAACTCAGGCAAAGTTAAAATTCCTGACCTTCTGGAAGAACAGGATTGTCTTTAAATTCATAATGTTTTCGCTTCCTTTTTTAGCCTTAATCAGCCTGGCCCTGTTTTTCATAGCACCATACTGGTATGAAAAGCATTCCCTGCAGGACTTTCAGGATAAAGCACTGGCTATCAGCCGTATTGCCTCATACAGCCTGGCTCCGGCTGTGGTTTTTGAAGACCAGGAAGGGGTGAAAGAAATTCTGGATAGTCTGAGTCAGAACCAGGAGGTGGTTTACATCCTGGTCTTTAACCAGAACGGAAAAGAGCTGGCTCGGTTTTCCAGAAAAAAAAATACACTACTAAGCTTTAGCGAAATTAAGAAAAATGGTTACACTCACAACAAACAGAGCTGGAATGTCTATTCTGAAATAAGACATGGTGAAAAAGTTGTTGGCCATCTAGCCATAGGTTTTTCTATGACCCAGGTTTATGATCAGATAAACTATATAAGAAGGCTCATCGCTATAGCTTCCATCCTGATGTTCGGGCTGGGGTTGATTTTAATTTATCTTCTAAGTTCGCTGACTACCCGCCCGCTTCGCCAGATGACCAAAACGGTCGAACAAATTGCTACTGGTGACCTGTCGCAGAGAGCAACTGTTTCTTCAGCTGACGAAGTGGGCACGCTAGCACGGAGTTTTAACATGATGGTGGATAAGCTGAAACAAACTCTCGACCATCTGGAAGAAGCCCGAGAAAACCTGGAAAAACGGGTAAATGAAAGAACGGCAGAGCTAAAAAAACAGATGGAAGAAAAAGAAATCATTACCCAAAAGCTTAAAGAAAGCGAAGAACTTTTCCGCAATATGGTGGAAAACCTTGGTGAAGCTGTGGTTATTGCTGATGCTGATGAAAATTTTATTTTTGCTAACCAGGCCGCCAACCGAATTTTTGAAGAATATGAAACGGGCCTGCAGGGTAAAAACCTCAAAGAGTACCTATCTTCTGATCAGCAACAACTGGTTGCCAAGCAGACAGACCGCCGAAAGAGCGGTTTTAGAGATGTTTATGAGTTAGAAATAACTCTTAAAGACGGCCGCAAAAAAACACTGCTCGTCAACGCCGTGCCCCAGTTTGACCGGGCAGGAAATTATGTTTCCACCCTGGCAGTTATGACCGATATTACGGGAAAAAAGAAAGAAGAGGCTATCCTGGCTGAAGCTAAAGCCAGCCTGGAAAAAACCTACGCCGAGTTAAAGAAAAACAACGAAGAAGCCTCTCTCCTGGTAGAAATGGGCGATGCTCTGCAGTTAGCCAGCTCAGAAGAAGAAATTATCAACATAGTGATAAATTTTGCTCGCCAGCTTTTACCTAAAGACACCGTTCTTTTTTATCTCAGACCG
>JACIYK010000133.1 GCA_014359965.1 Candidatus Aminicenantota bacterium | reverse complement strand
TCTCCCAGAAAAAATAAAACTCTTCAGTAAATTTTTCATCTCTGCCCAGGGGACCGGAATAATCGCTTCCGCTTTCTAGTTGAGAAATGCTGTGTAAGTCAAAATTGACGGCCAGGCCGCAGCTAATTATTTTTTTCAATCCATCAAACAGCAAGGCCAGCTTTTCTGGGTTTAGTCTGTCTGCACGTTCTGGGTCGTAGATGTTGGCCATATCCACCGGTACACGTAGAAAAGTAATTCCCATATTCCTCAATTTTTTAAGCTCACTTAAAGAAATTCTTTTTTCCAGCGAAACAATTTCCCCCTTGTTCAACCAGAACCAAAAAGCCAGGTTAAGCCCGCGGGCAAACCTGACCGTTCTTTCCCCGCCTGGCATTTTTCCATCAGCCAACAGGCTGGTCGACTGGATAATTAAGAAGAAGACTAAAACTCCAGCTAAAATAAGTATTAAATTGTCTTTTTTTCTTTTATTCATTTTCCTACAAAACAATGATTAACATTTTACAGGCCAAGTTCCCCAAGCCTTGATTCCAGAGTCTTGGTTTCGCGATGGTAAGCCCACCACCTTCCCTTAAGCTTGTCAATAAAGGCCGCATCCACTCCGGTCATAATCCTGATTCTGTCTTTAACCCAGGCTTTTTCCCGGGCCTCAAGAAGCGGCCATTGTTCAAAAAAAACCATGAGGACATTAAGGTTTATAAACTCGTTATAAGGATGCCGTCTGATAGCTTCCTGACAGAGTTTTCGCCCTTTATCGGCGTAAACTGGTACCGGATAATTATAAAGAAAATACACTTTGCTCAATTCCCAGAAAGCTTCATAATCTACCGGACAACCCTGGACGGCCCTTATCAAAGCCTGATTAGCCTGCTCCAGGTAAGGGATGGCTTTCACTGGATCGCCAAATTCAACCTCTGCCATGGCCCGCGAGACATACAGCTTCCCTGTTTCCAGCCAGAAAACGGGCAGAGGATAAAAACGGGTAGTTCTGGCCAGCGGTATTCTTAGCTGCTCAAAATCCCTTTCCAAGCTCCTGATGTTTTTCCGGGTTTCTAAATATCTGTAATATTGATGATAAGCAAAATAAAAAAGCGAAGAAAGAACAATTCCCAGCAGGCAGAGAAAAATCAGCAGCAGCTTTAAACTTTTCTTCATTCTTTATTCTTCATCAGGTAATATTCAGCTTCGGCCATATCTTCTTCAGGGTGTAATGATAAACATTTTAAGCAGAGAACAAAAAGCGAAATCCAGAGGAGCACATTACCGGGCATTCTTAGGCTAAAATCTGTCAGGCTGTGGAGAAAAATGGCCAGGATTCCCATGAGCGCACCCAGACCCAGACCGCGGCCGAGAGGGTGCCTGACTGAAGCCCATTTCTTAAAAAGGAAAACCAGAAGCCAGAAACCGGCCAGAATAAGCAGACCTCCACCCAATAAACCAGACTCAGCCAGCACTTCCAGGTAATCGTTATGAGCATGGCTGATAATCACGCCAAAATTCTTCTCCAGGTACGGATTAATCGCCTTAACATAAGTTCCCAGTCCAGTGCCGGCAACAGGGAAATCCCTGATGAGGTTAATTGTATATCTATAATATAAAAGCCTGTTGTTATCTATTAATCCTTCATTGGTAAAACGTTCCAGAACCGGGTTGATGCCGATTAGAATGGCAGCCAGTAAAACCAGACTAAAAACCAGCCGGACCAGCTTCTTTTCTGTACGGTGGCGTCCGCTGATTCTACTCAGCGAAAGAATTAACATCATCAAAGAAAAACTTATTAGAAAAATAATTATGCCTGAACGACAGCGGGAAAAGACCAGGCCAACACCAATTATTAGAGGGGGAAGGATGAACAGCAAGGATTTTTGCAGGTTTTCCTGTCCGAAAGCCGCCAACCTTTGTCGCCAGCTCAGCCCAGGCCTTAAGGAAAAATAGTTGGCTCGCACAAGAAAATAGCCAAGACTTAATGGGAAAATCATCTCCAGAAAGGCTGAATAATGGTCGCGGTTCACAAAAGTCCCGAAGGCACTGCCCGCATAATAACGGTTAACCCAGGTAAAAATGCGGTGCGTGCCGCCAAAATGTTCTGACATTCCATAAAGAGCCTGAAAAAGTCCGGCAGCTATCAGAACCAGGGATAAAGTTTTAATCCTGCTTTTAGAATCAACCACCTTACTCAGCAAAAAAGCAAAAATTCCGTAGGCGATAAATTTCACCATCTCGTAGGCTGAGCTCCAGGGTGAAAGGGAAATCGTCTGGTACTTGCTTTCTGCAGCCAGGTTCAACTCAACCAGAGTTTTCCGCCAGGCCAACGTAGAAGGAGAAATCACTTTTAACCAGCTCTGGGGAAGTGGAATAATCTGAATAATAGAAATAAACAGGAAAAGAAGTAACAGAATTAAGACTGGCAGCGGCAAAGTGGACCTGTCTGGCTGCTGGTTTATCTGCTTTGAGCACAGCTGGCTAAAAAAATAAACCAGCCCAAGGCTGAAAACAATTAGCTCCAAACCGAAGACAGCCCACTCTTCGGTTCCACCAAAAGGCAAAGGCAAAAGAAAAATAATTAAACATAAAAATATGAATATTACCTCTTTCATTCAGGCTTATTTTACCTCAAAAGAAAAATGCGGCACAAAGCCGCATTTATGAATCTGATTCAAATAAAAGAAAAATTGTTCTGACTGGTTAAACCAATTATTTTCTGGTAGGAGAAGCTTCTTCTTTACCTTCTATCAGCTTAAATATGCCATAAAGAGCCACCGTGCTGGCCACTACCAGAACAGTAATCCCTGCTGGGGTCTGGAAGAAGGGTACCTTTTCTTTTTCTGTCGTAGGTTCCTCTTGTTTCAGCGTGCTGGCTTCCCCAGGTTTAAGAGCCAATGAAAGCTTGCCCATTTCTCCGGGCTTAACGGCCATAACGTACTCAAAATTGTAGTTGCCTTCCGGTGTAGAAACTCCCAGAATATACTTCCCTTCTTTTATCTGGTCAATTTTATAGGCGCCGCTGGCATCAGTGGGCATGCTGGCGTACTCTTGGCCATTTTCCAGGTTGCGAATCTTAACTATAGCATTCTTTACCGGCGTTTTCATGTCACTGCCATAAATGAATCCTACCAGAGAACCATAATTAGCCGAAGATTTAGCCCAACTTTCAAGAGGAAGCATAATAAGAGTAAAACTGACGATGGTTAGGAAAAGAAGAACCGGCGATTTAAATATCTTTTCTCGGAGCATGCTAGACCTCCCTTCTTTAATAAAATAATTCTTTCTTTCGGCTTTGTCAAGTATTTTATTTTCTAAGAAAAGCAAATAATTTTCTCTTTCGGCTTCCAGGGCTGATTGGAGGCCCCACGTCTGGTACTATCCTGTTATCAAGGATAGCCTGGGGGACATCCCCGACCATAGCTTCTGCTTTCCCCGGACCAACAATTTTGGCAGCCTGTTCTACAGCCTGACTAAGAACGGGTTTCCTGCGAATGGAATCATGTGCATCTGTAGCTATAAGGTGAACCAGGTTATACTTTAAAAATTGTTCGGCATATTTTTTAACTTCATGACCAAACCCGCCGGTCAGGCTCATGGCTGTCAGCTGAACCAGGCAACCCCGGTTCACCAGGTCATAAAGCAGTTCTGGCTGCTGGCCAAACACCGTGTTCCTTTCTGGGTGGCTGATAATCGGCGTGTACCCGGCCAGCTGCATCTGGTAAAAGAGTTCTTTGACGCCGGCTGGAACCTGGTCTGAAGGGAACTCCACAAAAACATATTCGCTGCCGTTAAGGCTCAACCTTTTCTTCTCAATAACGGATACCAGATCAGGATGAATAAAGACTTCAGCACCACGATAAAATTCAATCTGACTGAAGGAACTAAACCTCTGGAAGAATTCCTCAAAACGAGCGTTTAATACCTGAAGGTTGTCATTATAACGAGAAAAGCGGAATATATGGGGAGTCAGACAAATTTTTCTAATGCCGTCTTCTGAAGCCTGTTCCACCATCTTCTCAACTTCTTCCCAGGATTCAGGCCCATCATCCCAATCTGGCAGTAAATGACAGTGCAGGTCGATCATCTTGGCCCCCCGCTAACCTTTGTATTCTTTATAATAATGGCGATAGTACCGGCGGTAATAGTATCCCCGGCTGTCCAGGTTAAAACAGTTCACCACTACACCTAGGATTCTAATCTTGAGCAGATCTAGAAGTTCTTTAGTTTGCACTAGAGCTTCCCGTGGAGTGTTTTCAGCTCGCACCACTAAGACCAGACCGTCTACCATCTTGCCTACAATCTGGGCATCAGTTACCGCCAGAACCGGCGGCGTATCAATCAGCACAAAATCATAAAGACTTGCCATTTCCTCCAGCAAACTGGTCATTTTTTCTGAACTCAACAACTCTGCCGGGTTGGGCGGTATCGGACCCGAATTGATGAGAAACAAATTCGGCACCATGGTTTCTTTTATTAATTTGTCAAGCTGAAGGTCAAGGGCAAGATAATTGGTCAAGCCCTGGTGATTTTTCAGGTTGAACAGCCGATGCTGCCTCGGTCGTCTGAGGTCAGCATCAATCAACAGGACCCTTTTTCCCATATGGGCCAGGCTGACAGCCAGGTTGGAGATGGTGGTGGATTTTCCCTCACCCTTCAGCGGGCTGGTAAGCTGAATTTTTTTCAGCACCCCCTGGGGACTGGAGAGTAGTAAAGCAGTGCGCAGGGAGCGGTAATTTTCTGCCAGAGCTGATTCTGGTGCGAAATGAACAATGAGTTCAACGTTTTCTGGTCTGACCTCTTTTTCTTTCCCGGCTCCTTCCTTATCTTTTTTCTCTTCTCTCCCTGAACTGTAGGCATGATAATAGCCGTAAGTCTCTGCCTGATTATCAAAGGCCGGGATTATCCCGAGGGTTGGTAATTTTGTGTATCTCTCAACATCCTCAACTGATTTGACCGTATCATCCAGATATTCAAAGACCAGAGCCAGCCCAACCCCGCCAAAAAGCCCCAGGAAAAGCGCCAGCAACAGGTTGCGAAATTTTTTCGGGCTGGATGGCCGGGTGGGAATATCAGCCCGGTCTATGATTCTTATATTCGAAGTTCTCAGACCTTTTAACCTGGCTGTTAAACCAGTTTCGCTCTGTCTCTTCAGCAGTGATTCTAACAGGTTCTTACGATTTTCTATTTCAATCTTCAGGCTGTTATAAAGGATGGCACTGGAATTTATCTTAAAGGCTTCTTCTTTCTGCCGGTTAAAAAGTTCCTGCAGAGACTTTTCCTTTTTCAAAGCAGCCTGATATTCAGAGTAAGCTGCTTTAATCAGGCTTTCAGTCTCGTTTTTGAGCATCTCCCGGGCCGTGTCCAGCTCTGCTTTTAACCTCTGCATTTCTGGATAATCTGGCTGGAACTTTTCCTGCATCTTGGAATATTCCCGGCTCAACTTGATGTAGTCTTCTCTCAACCTCTGAATGAGCGGGTTGTTCATAGCTTCGGGGATGAAATCAGGAGAAGCATTTTTTATTTCGTTGTAGTAAGCCTCTTTTCTCACCCGGTCAATCTGAGCTTCAGTAAGGGCTCGGTTGATTTCTCCCAGTTTTTCTATGATGGTTGTTTCTTTATCACTGAGAATAACTATATCTTTTTCCTGCCCGTATCTCTGCAGTTCCTGCTCTTTCTGGCTGATTTCTTTTTTGAGCTCGTTTATCTGCTGGGCGAGAAACTCACTGGCTTGCTCCGTAGCTTCGGACTTGGCTTCTATGTTCATGTCCACAAAAGAATCAAACAGTGCATTAACGCAATCGCTGGCCAGCATCGGGTCATAGGAAGTAAAGTTAACTTCTACCAGTCTGGTCATCCTGACCGGCTTTACTTCAAGCCGGCTCAGAAACCGGTCTATAACTTTTTGTTTAAACACCGGGTTCTTAATTTCTTCAGGCGAAACCCGTGCTCTACCAGCAAATTCTTCCTTGGTCCACAGATTCAGTTTATCAATGGTCCTTTCCGCCAGACTCCGGCTTTGCAGAAGTTTGTACTGAGTCTGGAAGTAATCATCGCGGAAAGTTTCTATCTGAAATATATCTTCAAAGCTCAAGATGTTCGGCTCTTTTTCTATCATAACCATGCCCCGCGCCGTGTAACGCGGTCTCATGGTAAAGGAAATCAGCAAGGCGATCACTACTGCTATAAGAGTAAATGAAATAATGGTCCAGCGCCTGCGCAGAAGAATGTCCAGATACTTCCTTAAATCTATCTCCTGGATTTCATTTGTCTGGGGTTCAAGTGTGTAGTCGTTCATGTCTTCCCCCGATACTCATCAGAAAATACTCTCTTTGACAATAACCACATCCCCTTCTTTGAGAGGAATATCTTTGGTTTTTCCTTTGATTATATCGTTCAGGTTAACTGTCATATTTATTTCTTTCCCGTTGAGATCTTTTCTCTTTATAGTTATTCCTCTTTTGGAAGCATTTTCTGTCAGCCCGCCGGCCTGAGCAATGGCTTTGAGCAGGGTAATCTTCTGAGACCTTTTTACCTTTAAGGCCCCCGGGTTACGCACTTCTCCAAAGACATAAATAATTATCTCTTTGTCTACCGGTACGTTAATCACATCATTGGGTTGAAGGGGAATGTTTAATTTCTGGTTCCCGTTGAGCAGCAGGTCTTCCAGGTCGATGGAAATTGAAGCTGTATTGCCGTCCTCGCTTTCCCTCAAAACATATATTTCATTGGCAGCATTTTCCTTGAAACCACCTGCCTGGGAAATCATCTGAAGTAAAGTTTGGCGGCCCACCAGTTCATACATACCCGGTTTTTCTACTGCACCTATGATAGCTACCCGGCTGCTCTGGTATTCTTTTATGAACACTGAAACCTGGGCGTTTTTGACATACTTGTCAAGCAGGGAAGCTAACTTTTTTTCCAGCTTTTCTTTGGTCAGGCCCCAGACCTCCACATTACCAAGTAAAGGCAGAGTAATCGTCCCGTTCTCAGAAACACGAACCGTCTGGTCAAATTCTGGCAACTCAAAAACTTTAATTTCCAGCAGGTCTCTGGGGCCAATCACATATTCTCTTATGAAATACTCTCTCGCTGCTGCC
>JACIYK010000132.1 GCA_014359965.1 Candidatus Aminicenantota bacterium | reverse complement strand
ACCGGTTTTCCAAAAATTTTTTGAGCTTATTAAGCTGCTCCGATAGTTCGTTCTGAGCTGCGGCAGGAAAAACCAGAACAGAAAAAAATAGAGCAGAAAATAAAACCAGGTCGGCAGTACCGGCTAAAAGCCTTTTAATTACCCCAAAATCACCTCCTGTCCCTACATAATTATTATACGTCAAGACAGGTTATTTTTCGTTCTGAAGCACAGTATGCCAGAAATATGCCAGAATTTTTGAAATCCCCGATTAGAAAATTCTTTCCTTTAGCTAAACTGGAGGTTTCCCTTTTTTATTGGTTTTTTAACTGTGGAAAAAAGAATATTTACAATCTGAGTATAAAGTATCTTTACGGTTGCCCTTGGGTTTTAGGTTCTTCTTTTTTATCTTTTCTTAGGTATTCTTCCCAGGTAATGAAGCTGTGATAAAAAACAGCATCACCCTCATCAATACCCCGGGTTATCTCGGTGATGTGAGAAGTGGTCGCCCCGAAAGCTTCCACGGCATAAATAACAGCCTTTTCCGGGTCAATGGTATTTCCGCAGGTATAAATATCAAGCGCTCCGTACCTCATCTCTGGCCAGGTGTGGGTAGATATATGAGACTCAGAGATAACCACCACGCCACTTACACCGTTGGGCGGGAATTTGCTGAAAGAAATGGACCAGACCTGGGCTCCAGCTATTTCTGCGGCTTTTACCAGTATTTGCTGGACTTTCTCCACACTGCCGATTATTTTTGGGTCACAACCCGAAGCCTCAACGATGTAATGATGACCGATGGTGGAATGAAACTCTTTGGTCATTTATTTCCTCCACAAGAATTTATCGCATAATGATTATGCCATAATAAGGTCATATGTCAATAATTATAATGACAGATTCACAAAGGCAAGCGGGCCTCATTTTTAACCACGTTCAAGACCAGGTGAGTGACTGTTCGGTCAATGAACTTAAGCGAAAGGACATGTTTGATAAACTGATTGAGGTCTTCACGGTCAGTAAAATAGCCAAGGAGAATTGAATCCCATTCGCCGGTCACGTCGTAAACGGCCAGAACGCGTGGGTCTTCAGCAATCTTCTTCTGGGTTTCCAGCAATTTGCCCTGGGAAATTCGCAAAGCAATGATAGCTATCAAGCCATAACCAAAATATTCTGGGTTAAGAACCGGCACATACCCCTTAATAGCCCCATTTTGCTCCAGACGTCGAATGGTCTGAATGACCGCGGGCACAGATATTCCTGTTTCTTTGGCAATTTCCCGAAAACTCTTCCTGGCATTCTGGTTGAGACATCTAACTATTTTTTTCTCCATCTCGCTGGCCATAATCCCTCCCGAACAAAAATATTTAAACAAATAAAACAGATAACTAAGCAATTATTGACATTTGTATCAATTTTATTAAAATTGTCTTCAAATTTGTGATTTTAATTAATCTCATGTTAAACAAATGTAGGCCATTATAATAACGTAAAAGGAGAGAAAAATGCAACTCGAATTTAAGGGGATTTTTGGCCTGAAGGACAAAAAGGAAGTTCTGGAGGTAGTAAAAAACCCTCACCTGAACATTCAGTTCGTCAGAATTATGTTCCCCGATATCCTTGGCCGGCCTATGGATTTTTCCATACCCTGTTCAGAACTGGAAAAAGCTTTTGAAGAAGGGAAAGGTTTTGATGGCTCATCCATAGAAGGTTTTGTTCGGATTGAAGAAAGTGACCTACTCATAATTCCGGACCCTAAAACTTTCCGACTTCTTCCCTGGACCTATCATGGGTTTGAGCCCGAACTGCGCTGGCGAGAAGCTATTATGTTTGGAGATATATTAACACCGGATGGCCAGCCTTATTCCGGGGACAGCCGCTACGTTCTGAAAAGGATTCTCAATAAAGCTAAAAATGAATATGGTTTTGATGATTTTAAGTGCGGTCCGGAAATGGAATTTTTTATCTTCCCGGATGACCACAACCCAACTCCCCTTGATGCCGGTGGCTACTTTTTTGCTGGCCGTTATGGTGAAATAAGGAAAGAAATCCAGCTTCTTCTGAAAAAAATGGGCATAGACTCAGAATACGACCACCATGAAGTGGCCCACGGTCAGCATGAGATTGACCTGAGATACCAGAGTGCCCTGGAAATGGCCGACATCATCATGCTTTTCCGCTACATCGCCAAGAAAGTGGCCAGGATGCACGGCCTTTACCTGACTTTTATGCCCAAACCGATAAACGGGCAGAACGGTAGCGGAATGCACGTGCACCAGTCTTTATGGAAAGACAAGTACAACGCCTTTTTCGAAAAAAACGGTCCGCAGCATCTATCTGAGGTGGCCCGTCATTACCTGGCCGGCCTCATTCACCACGCCCGGGAAACCTGCGCCATATTCAGCCAGTGGGTAAATTCCTATAAGAGACTGATAGAGGGATATGAAGCCCCGGTCTATATTGCCTGGGGGCAGAAAAACCGTTCGGCCTACATAAGGGTGCCTGAATACCAGCCCGGTAAGGAAAAAGCCACTCGCCTTGAACTGCGCTCTCCTGACCCCGCCTGCAACATTTATCTGGCTCTGGCCACCATGCTGGCAGCTGGTCTCGATGGTCTTAAGAATAAACTGGAGCCACCGGCTGCCGTTGAAGAAAACATTTACCGTATGAGCAGCTTTCGCCAGAAAAAATCTGGCATTCAGGTGCTGCCCAGAAATCTGGAAGAAGCCCTGAAGCTGACCAGCAAAAGCCGACTGGTCAGAGAAACCCTGGGAGACCAACTGTTTGAAAAATTCATGGCTAACAAGCGCCAAGAGATAGAAGACTACCTCAAAAACGTGCCAGACGAGTACGATAAACAGGTCAGCCTGTATGAAATAGCCAGGTATCTGCCTATGCTCTGAGCCTGGAGAAATCAGGTTCATGAGGGGTCAAGATTTATATTCCGCTCTGTTAGAAATGCCCCTGGGTATTACCCTCGGAGCAATAATTTATGTGATTGGCGGCGAAATTCCTGATGGAAAAGGTCCTAAAGCAGTTCAACCTTGATAAGCGACCCACAATACATTATCAGGATATTAATAAAGAAGAAGTAGAAAAACCCTGAACAGCTAAGTTTAATTAATAAGACCGCAGACCAAATAAGGACACAAGAAATTTTTCCTGTATCCTTTTTTGTTTTGAGAAATAAGCCTTGAGTAATAGACTTAAACCCCTCTCTTATGGTATAAAAAATTGACTGCAGGAAAAAAATGATTACAACTATCATCAGCTTATTTATTTTACTGTTTAGCATAACCATACACGAAGCTGCTCACGGCTGGGCAGCTTATCGGCTTGGTGACCCCACGGCCATGGCCGCGGGTAGAGTGACACTTAACCCCATCGCTCATATTGATCCGTTTGGTACGATAATCCTCCCTCTGCTCCTGGCACTTTTTAGAGCCCCTGTATTTGGCTGGGCCAAGCCCGTGCCGGTTAACCCTAACTTTCTGAAAAACCCCAGAAAAGACGGCTTCTGGATTTCCCTGGCCGGGCCAGCTGCAAACATTGCTGCTGCCGTTGTTTCGCTGCTTCTCATCCTGATGTTAAAAATCATCAGCCCGGTAACCAACGCTGCGCTGCTCGATTTCTTGACTTCCAGAGGGTCGCTGTCTTCAGGACTTCAGCCGCTACAAGGACTGGTTATTATTCTTTTCTACATGGTGCTCATCAACACCTACCTGGTGGTTTTTAACCTGATACCTATATATCCGCTGGATGGCTCAGGCGTCCTGGAAGGTCTCCTGCCTGACCACCTGGCTGACCGATATGCCAGACTTCAACCTTATGGTTTTATAATTGTGCTTATACTCATTTCTGTCGGTTTTCTGGACCTGATTATCAGGCCTTTGCAACTTTTAATCCTCGGAATAATCTTCTATTGAGAAAGAGGCTATGAGTCAGAAAAAGAAAAAAGTTGTTCTCAGCGGTATGCGGCCAACCGGACCGCTGCATCTGGGTAATTATGTGGGGGCTCTACGGGGCTGGGTCAGACTTCAAGATACTCATCAGTGTTACTTTACCATCGTGCCCTGGCACGCTCTGAGCTCTGAATACACCAACCCGAAAGTTATCAAAGAATACACCTTTGAAGTGGCGCTGGACTGGCTGGCAGCCGGACTGGATCCCGAAAAATCCGTATTGTTCATTCAATCAGAAATAAAAGAACACGCTGAACTGCACCTGCTGCTGTCCATGATTACGCCTCTGCCCTGGCTGGAAAGAGTGCCAACTTTTAAAGAACAACAGCAGGAAATCCAGGATAAAGAACTAAACACCTACGGCTTTCTCGGCTATCCTCTTCTGCAAACAGCAGACATAATCATTTACAAGGCTGAGGTAGTCCCGGTTGGAGAAGACCAAGCATTTCACATTGAGCTAGCCCGAGAGATAGTCCGCCGGTTTAACCGTTTTTACGGTAAAGTCTTCCCAGAACCCCAGATGCTGCTGACTGAAGTTCCCAAGCTGGCTGGGACTGACGGCCGCAAAATGAGTAAATCTTACGGCAACGCTATCTACCTAAAAGATACTCCAGAAACCATAAAGAAAAAAATATCACCAATGGTGACCGATACCCGGAGAAAACGCCGGACTGACCCAGGTGAACCGGATGATTGCCCAGTCTTTACCCTACACCGTGCCTTTGTCCCAGAGTCCAAAAGAGAGGAGCTGGCCAGGGATTGCCGGACCGCAGCTATTGGCTGCCTGGAGTGTAAAAAAGTGGTCATAGAAGCGTTGATAGAAGAATTTGCTCAATTCCGAGAAAAAAGAGCCTACTACGAAAAGCATCCAGACCTCGTCTGGCAAATATTTGAAGAAGGCAACCAAAAAGCCCGAGAAGTGGCCAGTCAGACCATGGAACAGGTCAGGGAGGCCATGGGCTTGCGCTTCCCCTCTGGAAATCTCAAAACAGGAAAGAAGTAATGGAACCTGAAGTGCCTGTAGCTCAAGAAACAGAGAAAGTTCCAGAACCTCAGGAAGTACAGGAAGAAACTGCCGCAACTCAACCTGCTTCCCCTTCTGAGGATAGCTATCAGGTAAAGCTGGAGATATTTGAAGGACCTTTAGACCTTCTTCTTTACCTCATCCGGAAGAAAAAAATAGACATTCACGACATACCAATTGCGGTAATTACCAGGGACTACCTAGAATACCTGGAACGCAAGGACCAGATAAACCTGGACCGCGAAGCTGAATTCCTGTTTATTGCAGCTCTGCTGATTTATATCAAATCGCAAATGCTTCTACCCAGAGAACAGGAAGTCTCTCAGGAAGAAGATCCGCGCCGGATTCTGGTGGACCGGCTTCTGGAATACCAGAAAGTCAAAATTGCCTGCTCTATGTTGCGAGAAAAGGAAGAAGACCAGCTGATGCGCTGGAAAAGGACCTTTCTTCCACCCGTGGCCAGACCGGACGAACTGGACCTGCTGGAGGTCAGCCTTTTTGACCTGGCGGAAACTTTCTTCCTGATTATGAAAAGGAAAGAAAGAGAAAACTTCCGGGTGATAAAAGGTAAAGATGTATCAGTGGAAGAAAAAATAAAAGAAATCGTTGATTACCTGGAAAAGAACGGACAGATGGATTTTCTTGAGTACTTTTCGAGCCAGGAAACCTTAGAAGAAGCTCTGGTTTCTTTCTTCTGTCTTCTTGAGCTAATCAAAAATCACGTGGTTATTGCCCTGCAAGAACAACTCTTCCAGACCATCAGAGTCTGGCTGAGAAAAGATCGGTCGCCTCATCTGACACACGGACACAGCCATGAATGAACAACTGAAAGCCATACTGGAAGTTTTAATTTTTATGTCCCAGGACCCCTTGACCATGAAGAAAATTAAAGAGGTTCTAGGAGAGGTTCCGGAAGAAGAAATAAACGCCGCCCTGGAAGCTCTACGGCAGGATTACTCGCCCGCTGACCGGGGTATCCAGATCATTCAGAGTGGCGGCGGCTACATTTTTACCACCAAACCCGAGCACGACCAGTGGGTTCGCCGTTTCTTGCAGGTAGAGAAGAAAACCAAGCTTTCTTCTGCCGCCTTGGAAACACTCAGCATCATTGCCTACCACCAACCCATCACCCAGGCTGAAATTGCTGCCATCCGCGGAGTTGATTCTACTTATTCAGTCAAGACTTTGTTGCAGAAAAAACTGATTAAAATCGTTGGTCGCAAGAAGGCACCGGGCAATCCTCTGGTCTATCGCACGACAGAAAAATTCCTGCAATATTTTGGTCTGAACAGCCTTGATGACCTACCCAAAGAAGAAGAAATCAGGAAGATTCTGGAAGAAGAAAAACAAACAGTTTCCTGAGCCCTAAATAAAGGTATTTTCAATACTTAGGGTTGACAAAGGAAACTGACTTCTATAGTATAGATAGCCTATTCCTGAGGCACATATTTTTAATGGAAATCATTGTCGCCAAAAACAGTGGATTTTGTTATGGAGTGAAAAGAGCCTTGCAGCTTGCTCTGGCCACCCAAAGTAAAAAATCAGCCAATATTTACACGTGGGGAGAACTTATCCATAATCCTGAGGTAACCCGCAAATTGGAGGCCAGAGGTATCAAAGTAGCCACTTCTCTCTCCCAGCTCAAACCAGGTGATACGGTCATCATCCGCAGCCATGGTGTTTCGCCAGCCGTTTATCAAAAGCTTAGAAAAAAGAAAATTAAAATAGTTGACGCCACGTGCCCGATAGTTAAGGAAATCCAGCAAACCGTGCAAAGGCTAAGCCATCAGGCCGGTCAGCTCATCATCGTGGGCAACAGAAACCATCCAGAAATCCAGGGTCTGGTTGGCTACAGCCGCCACAAAGCTTTGGTGGTAGAAAACGAGCAGGAAGCTCTGACCTTGCCTTTTAAGGAAAAAAGGGCAGTCTTGGCCCAGAGCACTCAGGACGTCAAACTTTTCGGACGGATTGTCTCCATACTTCTGGAAAAAACTTCTGAGCTGACGGTTTACAACACCATTTGTCAATCCACACGCATCCGCCAGGAATCAACCGCAAAACTGGCCGAGCAGGTTGAAGCCATGATTATCATCGGCGGCCGCAACAGTTCTAACACCAACAAGCTCTACAACATTTCGCGCCGGCTACTGCCTCGCACCTAC
>JACIYK010000131.1 GCA_014359965.1 Candidatus Aminicenantota bacterium | reverse complement strand
GTTTGTTATCCAAAAAGGAGGACAAATGTCTGAAAAATCAAGGTTGGTAACTTTTTTGTTTTGTTGGTTTTTGGGGGGTTTTCGGTGCCCACCGTTTTTATGTAGGCAAAACCGGTACGGGTGTGATCTGGTTGTTAACACTCGGCTGCCTGGGCATAGGCGTGGTGGTAGACATAATTATGATTCTTCTGGGCAGATTTTACGACAGCCAGAATAAGCCGGTTCTGGCCTGGTTCAGAAACTGCGATGCCGACGGCCGGGTCATCAGCTACCTTGTCTGAAAGATGATAAAGACCAAATAATGACCTGATTGGTTTTATCAGCACTGTTTTTTTACCTTGAAAGAGGAAAGAATGAATCAGAAATTTCGAAGAAAGTAAGCCAGTTGGTCGAGATGAGCAAGAAATAATGGAGTTTATGAAAAAAAGAAGGGAGGGCTGGCACCCTCCCCGGAGGGAATTTAGGTTAAGAAAGAAAACGGTATGAAGATGCTCCGGCCCTCAGGCCTGAGTCTCAATATGAATTTTCCTGCTCTTTGGTTTATTCAAATATACTTTTTGTTTAAGCTATCTGAATTTATTTTCATATAAATCGTTTTTCTTAATTAATATTTTTACCATCGTTAATCTAGTCCAGCAAGTTATTTTTTGTGTTTAGTTACCGGGCAAAAGCTTCTTTCTTTTTCTTAAAGTCCAGGAAAATATTGGTCAGCTACGGCTTCACTGTTTTTAAGGGAGCTTCATATCTATGAAAAAAAACGGTGCATAAAATTTATTCAATCACCAATTTTAATAGTTGAATAAATATAAAAAATCAAACAGTTGATGTTGGGAAATTTTATTAATCGATTTTTGCTCCAGGCATTAGAATTACTTAAAAGCTTAAAAGTCTATGAAATTCAGGGTGCGGAGGGTCTCCTCCAGGTTGTAAATAATTATGGCTTGAAAAACTCGTCCCAACTGTTTCCATTCTTCCTCGCTCAGATTTATTTCTGGATTAACAAATGGAGCTTTTTTTCTAATCCAGTCAAGAGCCTTCAGCTGGTTCTGGTTTATGGTCAATCTCCTGTCTTCAGCACAGCTCAGGCAGAAAAAACCGTCTCTCTGGGGGTTCAGACTGGCTTGCCCGGCAAGCGGTCGGTGGCATTTATGACAAGTGCTCCAGTCAGGCAGGATGCCGTTTATTTTCAAAAACCAGAATTCAAAATAGTGTATTAGGTATTCAAGGCGCTGTCCCTCTTTAAGAGCCTTGATAAAAGATAGGAGCAAACGATAAAGCACCTCTTCTTTTTCTCTGTAGGGAGAAAATTTTTCCACCAGTTCGGCTACGTAGGCGAGAGCCCAGGTAGTTTTTGTTTCGCAGTAGAGTTCAAAAGAAGATTCCAGCAGGTCGCAGTTGCTTATGGTCACCAGATCGTGTCTCTCTTTTTCATAGTAAAGCATCTTGACTACGGAGAATGGTTCCAGGCTGCTGCCAAAGCGGTTGTTAAACTTCCGGGCTCCCTTGGCCACACCTTTAATCAGTCCTTTTTCTCGGCTAAAAAAAACAACTAGCTTATCCTGTTCTCCAAGGTTCTGGGTTCGTAAGATTATGGCTTCAGATTTATCAAGAGGCATGGTTATTATTCTGACTCAATCAAAGCCGGTTAGGAAAGTGTCTATTGTTGGCCTGTCTCCGCCAGAAATTGCTGAATGTTGTCTCTGGTAATTCTGATGTTCTTGAGCACTGCACCCCTCCTGCCCAAAGGCTTTCCCGGCCGACCGTTTAGGGAAAAAATTATCGCTCCAGCATTTCCGGTGTTTATCAGCAATTCATTTTCTGCTTTGACCTCGGTCTTGTATCCTTCAAGTTTAAGCCCATCTACTACTAGTTGGCCATCAGCGTAAACCTGAATCCAGCATTCTTCTGTAAAATTTAACGCCAGATTAAGCCCCTGATATTCCTGGACAGAAGCAGGTTCCATAGCAGTTTTCTGCACTTGTTCTGTTGGTGTTTCTGTGCTGGCGGGAACAGACATGGTTTTTTCCTGCTTTGACGCTTCCACCGGAATTGAAAATCGCTGCTTTAGATTTTCAGCGGTTTTTTTTGAAGATTTTATGGAGAAAAGGACCAGGGTTAAAACCGCCAGGATAATAACCAGAGTGGCCAGACCATTAAATACTTTGCGCAGCACTTCTGACCTGTCCCGGGCGGGTTGTTTGGCTTTTTGCCTACTGGCTTCTTCTGGTTCTATCAGTCCAGCTTCTATGAATTTCGGCAACCATTCTCTCGGGTTCAAACCTATAGAGAGTAAGTAGGTCCTGACTATCTGCCGGGTGAAAAAACCGCCTGGTAAAAGTTCAAGTCGGTCGTTTTCAATGGCTTCCAGATGGCGGAGCCCTATCTTGGTTTGAAGAGAAATCTCTTTCAGGTTAATGCCCGTCTTTTCTCTTTCTTTCTGAAGCTGTTTGCCTAAACTTTCCATCTTTCCCATTAAATTGTAAAAAAAAATTGCTTTTACAGTCAATTAATATTTTCATCGTTTTTTTATTTTTTTGACAGATTTTGAATCAGACCTTCAAAAACCTGGAGATAGAAGTTACACTTCCCAGAGTGCCAGTGATTATTCCGCCAGCTATCAGCCAGCTTATCTGTCCAGAAGTTAAGGGTCTGAGCTCAAAAAGCTGGCGGGCTGCTCCCAGCGAATTCCCCACATAAAGAGGAAAAAGTTCCATGAGAAGAAAAAGTATGACGAGCGAAAGCAGACTCCCCAGAACCCCCAGAACAAAACCTTCTATTAGAAAGGGCAGGCGTATGAAGTTGTTAGTAGCCCCAACCAGTCGGAGAATTTCAATTTCATTTTTCCGGGCAAAAACATTCAATCGGATGACGTTGGATATGATAAAGAAAGAAGCTAAAATTAGGATACTGCCCAAAAAAAGACCGATAGCCCGGACAATGCGGCTGAGCGAAGCCATTTTTTCCACCCATTCCCGGTTAAACTGCACGTCTTCAACGCCTGGGATCTTTTTTATCCTCTCCATAAAAGCAGTGATGGTCTGAATACTTAACGCTTTTTCTTTGAAGCGCACTTCTAGAGCGGGTGGAAAGGGGTTGGTGTTTAAGCTGGAGATAATATCCTGAAGCTCAGGAAAATTGTTTTTGAAACGCTGCAGGGCTTCCTCGGAAGAAACCAGTTTGATTTCTAAGTTAAGTCCGGAGCTTAAAACCTCCTGTTTGAGGGTATCTATTTCTTCGCTCTTTATGTTGTGGTTTAGAAAAAAAGAAATGGCCAGGTTGTTGGAGAGCTGTTCACCAAGGTAAGTAAGGTTGTTGGAGAGAGACAGGAATATGCCAATAATGAGAAAGGAAAAGCCAATGATTAAGATGGAGACCAGATTGCGACCGCGAAAAGTCCACAGGTTAGAGCCAGCTGCTCGGGCCAGATAACCAAACTGTCTCAACCTCACTTTTTCTCTTCCTTTCCAATGATTTTTCCTTTTTGCAGGAAAAAAATCTTATCGCCGAAGTATCTAATCAATTCCCGATCGTGGCTGCCGATGATCACGGTCGCTCCCTGTTGGTTAATTTCTTTGAAAATGGTCATGATTTCAAAGGCTAGCTCCGGGTCCAGGTTGCCCGTGGGTTCGTCTGCCAGCAGCAGGCGGGGGTTGTTGACAATCGCCCGAGCGATGGCCACCCGCTGTTGTTCTCCGTAAGAAAGTCGTTGGGGATATTCCCACATTTTGTGGTGGAGGTTTACCTGTCGCAAGGCATGGAATACCCGGCGGCGTATTTCTTTGTAAGGCAGCCCGATAATTCTTAAGGGAAGGGCAACATTTTCAAAAACGCTCTGGTGAAAAAGCAACCTGAAATCCTGGAACACAATCCCCATGGTACGGCGCAGGCGGTAGATTTTTTGGTCAGGAATTTTCAGGATATTCACGCCATCAATCAGTACTTGACCTTCGGTTGGTAATAATTCCCGAAAGATAATTTTCAGGAGAGTAGTCTTGCCCGAGCCGCTTGGCCCGGTGATAAAGCAAAAATCACCGGAATTTATCTCCAGGGAGACATCAGAAAGTGCCCAGTGTGGCTTCTGGTATTGTTTCCAGATATGGTATAGCTGTATCATTCAATTCAGAACTTTAATTTATTTTTTAAGGCTATCAAGCGCTGTTTTCAGCAGTTGCTGGGCTTTCTGGGGGTTAGCTTTTCCCTTGCTTACCTTCATAACCTGTCCCAGCAAAAAGCCCAGGACCTGAGTCTTACCCTCCAGGTATTGATTGACGGGGCCTGGATTCTTCTGAATTACTTCTTCAATCATTTGCCACAGAGTTCCATCGTCGGTGATGGGCTTGAGTCCCTGTTCTTCAATTATAACCTCTGGAGTTTTTCCCGAGGCAATCATTTCCGGGAAAACTTTTTCTTTAGCTATCGTCAGAGTGATCACCTGATTTTCGGTAAGCTTAATCAGAGAACCCAAGTAATCCGGCCGAACGGGAAATTTCTCTATGGACAGGTTATGTTCTTTAAGATATTGAAGAACTTCTCTCATTATCCAGTTGCTGGCCTGTTTGGGATTTCCGCAGGCTCGGGCTACAGCCTCAAAATAATCAGCCAGAGCCCGGGAGCCAGTCAAGATATGAGCGTCGTAGACAGGCAGTTGGTACTGGCTCACAAACCTTTCCTGTTTGACCTGAGGAAGCTCAGGTATTTCTCTGGATATTTCTGCTATAAATTCTTCACTTAAAACCAGAGGTGGAAGGTCGGGTTCAGGGAAGTAACGGTAGTCATGAGCTTCTTCTTTGCTTCGCTGGGGAACAGTTCGGTTTTCAGCTGCATCCCAGCCCCGAGTTTCCTGGATGACTTTTTCACCACGTTCAATAAGTTCAATCTGACGGTTAGCTTCGTATTCCAGAGCGCGCGCTAAGAAGCGAAAAGAATTTAAATTTTTTACTTCTGTTTTGGTCCCGAGGATGGTGGAACCAACTGGTCGCACGGACAGGTTAGCATCACAGCGCAGATTACCTTCTTCCATGTTTCCGTCGCAGATTTCCAGGTACTGGAGCAGAGTCCGCAGGTTTTGCACAAACTCAACAGCTTCTTCCGGTGAACGGAGGTCAGGCCGGCCGACAATTTCCAGCAGCGGCACTCCGCAGCGGTTAAAATCCAGATAAGTCCGGCGGTCAGAATCAGGCTGACCGTCATGAATGGATTTACCAGCATCCTCTTCTAAATTAATTCTTTCGATACCGACGATTTTTCTCTGGCCGTTTACTTCAATTTCCAACTGGCCGTCCTCGGCAATGGCCAGATGATACTGGGTAATCTGATAACCTTTAGGCAGGTCAGGATAAAAGTAATTCTTCCGGCTGAACCTGGATTTAAGGTTTACTCGCGCCTTAAGCGCCAGAGCCAGTTTGATGGCCATTTTTACAGCCGCACCGTTCAGGGTGGGTAAGGAACCTGGCAGACCAAGACAGACGGGGCAGGTCAGAGTGTTAGGGCGCCGGGCAAACTCTGTGCTGCAGCGGCAAAAAAGCTTAGTCCTGGTTTGCAGCTGAGCGTGAATTTCCAGGCCGATGATAGTTTCGTATTTCATGGTTTTAACGGAAATTGATTATAACAAATTTTAGACTGGGTAAAAAGTTTTTATTTTACATAGAGCAAACTTTGGCTGTGTAGTTAAAAATTCAAGACCAAAATGTTGAGGAAAAAAGAAAAAAGTAAAGGTAGCCCAAATTATTTAGCAAAAAGGTACATAAACCAACCGAAAGCCAGAGAAGCCAGGAGCATGACCAGGAAGAGGGTCAGACCGTATTTCAGCCTGGATTTAAAATCCGGACGGCGAATGATGGCCAGAACCACAGAAACCAGAAAAGCATAAATAATCATAGTGAAAAGATGGCTTTCCAGAATCATGATTTTTTCCCCCTGGCGATATCCCAGGCATCGAGCATAATGAGGTAGTTGAGTAAACCTGCTCCGGCCAGGTAGGCGGTGCCGAATTCAAAAGAAACGCGTTCCATTTCCCCCAGACCGAAGTTCAAACAACGGGAGAGGAAATAGAGCAGACCGTTGCCCAGGTCTGAAAAAAAGGCTAGAACAGTTAAAGGGTTTTCCGCCTGCAGCGGATATATCTTACCCCCCATAGCCAACCCCAGCCAGGACATCAGACTGATGGCTGCCAGAAAAATTAGACCGCGATAGTATCTGCGAAGATAGATGTGCCCCAGTCCGGGAATGACCCAGCCAAGAAAACCTGCTAGAAGCGCCTTTTTTTTCATCGGTATTAATGTTAGTCCATTTGCCAGACCAAATCAAGACATAATTGAAAAGCAGTCTTCCCACAAGATTAGCTGGGGAGTAAAATAAACTCATGCCTGAATTGCCTGAGGTAGAAACAATTGTTCGGGGATTAAAAGCCAGAATTATAGGCTGGGAAGTAAAGGAAATAATCTTTTTGTCCAATTATCTTAAAAATAAGTATCCTGAGAACAAAAAAGTACTGAAACATTTTCGGGGTAAAAAGGTTTCGGCCGTTAGCCGGCGAGGAAAAATGATCATGGTGGGGCTCGATGGAGAGCTGCACTGGTTAATTCATCTAAAAATGACCGGCCAGCTCTATTTAGCCAGGAGAAATGAGCCCGTAGATAAACATGTTCATGTCAGGGTAATTTTTAAAGGGCAGGCTGAAGAGCTACGTTTCCGGGATGTAAGAAAATTTGGTTTCTGGTTTTGCCTAAAGGGACCGGAGCTGAAAAATAAGGTTTGTGCCAGCCTGGGCCCTGAGCCCTTGGCTTTAAAGTACCATGATTTTGTTCAGCTCTGGCAGAAATATCCAGCCAGGCAGGCGAAGAGCCTACTTCTGGACCAGAAAATCATTGCTGGTATAGGAAATATTTATTCTGATGAAATACTCTTCCGGGCTGGAATTAGACCAGAACGCCGGGCCCGAACTCTGAAACCTGAAGAACTCAGAAAGATTTACTTTATGATGAAACAGGTCCTGAGGGAGGCTATAGCTCAAAAAGGTTCATCCATCAGTGATTACATCGATTCATACGGGGAAAGAGGAGAGTTCCAGGAGAAACATCGAGTTTACGGTAAAGAGGGAAAAAGATGTCAGCGTTGTAAAAGAGGATTTATCAGGCGGCAGAAGATTGCCGGCCGGAGTTCTTACTTTTGCCCGGTTTGTCAAAAATGAATTTTCAGTTTGGCTTGAGGATGAGGTGTTTGTTGAAAAATGA
>JACIYK010000130.1 GCA_014359965.1 Candidatus Aminicenantota bacterium | reverse complement strand
TACCTGGCGTATAAGTCTGAAATCTTCCTTTGAGGGACTATACTGCCGATGATGCCTTATGATCAGGACTCCTTCAGGCTTCAGAATTTTCCTTTTGCGCACTACTTTAAGCGGATTCCTCTCTGCCAGAAGAACATAGGGTGGGTCAAGAAAAATGATGTCAAACTTTACTCCTTTTTTACCTAGGTCGATGACAGCCCGGTTAAATTCTTTGTTAATGACTACAGCCATATCTTCAGCCTGGCATTTGGCGATGTTTGCTTCAATTATCCTGGCTGCTTGAGGCAGTTCTTCCACAAAAACAGCTCGGCTGGCACCCCGGCTGAGGGCTTCCAGTCCAACTGACCCCGTGCCGGCAAAACCATCTAGGAAAGTAGCATCCAGTATTCTGGATTGCAATATGTTAAAAAGTGCCCCGCGAAGCTTAGCCGGCAGAGGCCGGACAGCCGGGTTGGGCACCATCTTCAACCTTCTTCCCTTAAACCTTCCCCCGATTATTCTTATCATGGTTACCTCAATATCTAACTATTATTTTTCCTTTTTCTGTTGATAAACCTGAAATACCCGCCGGTAAGTCATACCAGCTCTCCAGAGATTTTGTTTCCAGTCCGCGCGCTTCGGCCACTATCTTGATTAGAGCTTCCACCGCTTCTGGCTGAATTTTCTGTGTCTCAATAAAAATATTAGCAAAATTTAAACGGATTTTCCGCTCTTTAATTTCCGCCACGGCTGAAAAATAAAGGTTTATTTCTTCTTTCACGAAGGAAGGAAGTTCCATTCCTTTAAAATTCAGGACTATCCACCCCTCTACTTTATTCCGGGGAAAAAGCTTCAGGGTTATTTTCTTGAAGGCCGGGACCTCGGCCGAAAACATTTCCTGGAAAAAAGCGCTGAGCTCTTCCTCAGAAAACTCAGCGGATTTTCCTTGAAAACGGCCTGTCTTCTGGTAATGGTCAGCTACTTCTTCCAGAAAATTGACGATTTTTAAAGCCTTATCCAGGGTATTAACCTCAACCTGGTGGGAAGCACTGTTTACCTGGCCAGCCAGGCTGGGAAAAAACAAAAGTACATTAACCAGGAGATAAAAAAAGAGGCCGGTTGGCAGTGACGATTTTCTCCGCCCTGGCCAGGTTGTTTTCCCTTTCATTTCCTGCAAATACTAACAATTATCGTTATAATTGTAAATGAGATGTACAGACATTCAGAAAAAATAAACCAGCAAAAACAGAAGCCCGCTTTCCTTGACACAACCTAACCTCTAATCTATACTGAGTTTTTAGAAGAGTTGCTGCCCAATTTCAACGAGAAAGATTTTTATCATGACGCTGATAGACAAAGCCAGAAAGGGTATTGTTACCCCCCTGGTAAAAAAAATTGCTTCTGAAGAAAAAGTTTCTCCAGATGAGCTTCTTTCGCTGCTGGCCAGAGGTCTAGTCGTAATTCTTTTTAACCAGAACCATTCCCCATCGCAGCCTTCAGCCATCGGCCAGAAAATGCGGACGAAGGTGAACGTTAACCTTGGTACCTCCCGCGATTTTCCCGACCTGAAGAATGAAATAGCTAAACTGCGGCTGGCTCTGAAATACCGCGCCGATGCAGTTATGGACTTGAGCACCGGTGGTAACATCCGGGCTATCAGAAAAAAATTAATCCAACTATCAACCGTGCCCCTGGGAACCGTGCCCGTCTACCAGGCAGCCATAGAAGCCATCAGCCAGCGCGGTTCTATCGTGGCCATGACAGAAGAGGACCTTTTCTCGGTTATTGAACAACAGGCCATAGAAGGTGTGGATTTCATGACCGTCCATGCCGGTTTGACTCTGAAGGCCGTGGACAGGCTGAAAAAACAGGGCCGGGTGGCTGACATCGTTTCCCGAGGCGGTGCCTTTCATCTGGCCTGGATGCTGCATCATGAAAAAGAAAACCCGCTTTATGCCCGCTTTGACCGGCTACTGGATATAGCCAGGAAATACGACGTGACCTTAAGTCTCGGTGATGGCTTGAGGCCTGGTGCCATCCATGATGCCACTGACCGTCCCCAGATTGAAGAGCTTCTGACTTTGGGTGAACTGGTCCGCCGTGCCAGAGAAGCAGGCGTACAGGCCATGGTGGAAGGTCCCGGCCATGTTCCTATGGATCAGATAGTGATGAACATAAAGCTGGAAAAAAGGCTTTGCGAAGAGGCTCCTTTCTACGTCCTGGGGCCACTGGTTACAGATATAGCTCCAGGCTATGACCACATTGTTTCAGCTATCGGCGGTGCCATAGCTGCAGCGGCCGGAGCAGATTTTCTCTGCTACGTAACCCCAGCTGAACACCTTGGTCTACCTTCTCTTGAAGATGTCAAGGATGGGTTGATCGCTTCCCGTATCGCGGCCCACGCAGCCGATATAGTCAAGAAAATTCCAGGAACACTTGAGCAGGACCTGGAAATTTCCCGGGCCAGGAAAAAGCTGGACTGGAAAAAACAGGAAGAACTGGCTATTGACCGGGAAAAATTCCAGGAAATTCGGAAAAGACGCCAAACCAGAACTACCGCCTGCTCCATGTGCGGTGAATTCTGTGCTATGAGGATAGTCAGTGAATTCCTGAACGGAGTGCCTGATGATTCCTGCCTCTGATGGTCTGTACTTCGGAGTAGCTGGAGTTCCTGAATCCTGTCCTGATGATTCTTCTCTAAAAGGCCTTGATTGCCTGGTGGCTAGCGGTCTGGAAGCCATGGAACTGGAGTTTGTCCACGGTCTGAAAATGACCTTTGAAACTGCCTCTCTCATCCAAGAAAAGGCTCGTCAGCAAAAAATCAGGCTGAGTGCCCATGCCCCTTACTTCATAAACCTTAACACCGATGACCCCATAAAAAGAATGCAGAGCCAGCAGTGGTTGCTTAAATCTCTACGGCTGGCCACCGCGGCCGGTGCTTCAGACCTGGTTTTTCATGCCGGTTATTACGGCCTGAAAAATCCTGAAGAATCTTACGAGAGCATAAAAACCAGCCTGGTAGAGGTAATGTCCATAGCTAGAAGCGAAAGAATTCCCACCAGGCTGAGAATTGAAACCATGGGAAAAAGAAAACAATTCGGTTCTTTGGAAGAAGTTTTAAACCTGTGCCGGGAAATTGACGGTCTTCTTCCCTGCCTGGATTTTGCCCATATTTTTGCCCGGGAAGGCCGGGTAAATTCATATCGTGATTTTTTACAGGTTTTATATAAAGTGGAGAGAAAACTCGGTGCCCGGGCTTTAAAAAACGCGCACATACATATTTCTGGCGTTCATTATAACCAGACTGGTGAACTTCGCCACTTGAACCTAACCGAGTCTGATTTCCGGTATGAAGAATGGCTTCAGGCTCTCTATGACGCCGGTGTCCGCGGCACCGTCATCTGCGAAAGCCCTGCCCTGGAAGCGGAAGCCCTGATGCTTAAAAACCTCTATGCCAGTTTTCAGTATAAAAAAATAAATTCTGAAAAACAGAGATAAAGCTCGTAATTGCCAAAACGCCAATGATGATGATTTTAAGATTCCCAGAACACCACCTGGAGGTTAACAAGAAATCATCCAGAAGACCTGGCCAAGGCCTGCTCCCTTATTAGAAAGTATGGTATTTCGTCTCTGTATTTTTTTAATTTCAATAGATTAAAAAATTTTGCTAGAAACATAAATCTGATGATAAAATAGCAATAAATTTGTTGAATTTTTTAAATTATAAAAAAAAATCAGAAGAA
This sequence comes from Candidatus Aminicenantota bacterium, assembly GCA_014359965.1. Classification (GTDB taxonomy): domain Bacteria; phylum Acidobacteriota; class Aminicenantia; order Aminicenantales; family Saccharicenantaceae; genus Saccharicenans. The sequence continues at coordinate 3,627 of JACIYK010000130.1, read as the reverse complement.
CTCTTGAAGATACCCTCGTACATGAGGACAGGTTAAAGCAGAAATGGGGCGGTGAATTCCTGACGCAAAATCTCTAAAGGTAAGACACCTTTAAAATCGGAGCCTTAAATTTCTTGACAGACAGACGGGTTAAGTTTAAACTAAATTCTAATCTTAATTCTAATCTTATTAATAATTTTTATCAAATGGACTCAAAGATACACGGGGAGAAAAAAGAGAGTTTTTTTAAATATGTTTTAATTAATTTTATATTTTCCCGCCGCATCCAGAATCAATCGCGTACCCAAAGCCAAGCTAGCTTGGTTATTAATTTCATCTAATATTCCCGTATAAAGGAGAGATAGATGATTGAAATTAGATTTCATGGTCGAGGTGGTCAGGGCACAGTGGTAGCCTCAAAAATTCTGGCCGATGCCCTGGCCAAAGAAGGTAATTTTGTTCAAGCTTACCCGGAATTCGGAGTTGAACGCCGGGGAGCACCGGTTTTTGCTTTTATCCGAATTGACAACAAGCCCATCTATGACAAGAGTAAAATCTACAACCCAGACCATGTAGTAGTGCTTGACCCCACCCTGGTAGAAGCCATTGATGTTACTGAGGGTCTTAAAGACGGAGGTTTTATCATCATCAACAGCCCAAAGAAACCTGAAGAATTTCGTTTTCCTGATAAGTTTAAAGTCTTTACTATTGATGCTACGGCCATTGCCGTTAAGCACAAGCTCGGCACCCTGGCTGCACCCATCGTCAATACAGCCATCACCGGAGCAGTAACCAGAATCCTTAATCTGACTAAGTTGGAATCACTAGTAGAAGCCATAAGAGAAGGTGTTCCCCTGAAACCAGAAGATAACGTTAAAGCAGCTATTGAAGCCTATGAACTGGCTTTAGGAGGTAAAAATGCCTAAAAAGAAAGAAGTCCGAAAAATAGTTTTTAATTCTGCAGAAGAAATGCCTCTGGCCCCCATGTCCATTGGCTCAATGCTTCATAACAAAACTGGGGCCTGGCGAAACATCAAACCGGTCATAGACCTGTCTAAATGTATCAAGTGCGGTATCTGCTGGAAATTCTGTCCAGATGCTTCTATTGACATCGTGGATGAATGGCCACAGATAAATTACGATTATTGTAAAGGCTGCGGGATTTGCGCAGAAGAATGCCCGCAAAAATGCATCTCCATGGTTGAGGAGGAAAAATGAGAAAAGTAATTATGGGAAATCATGCCCTGTCTTACGGGGCAATGCTATCAAGAGCTCAGGTTATTGCCGCCTATCCGATAACCCCCCAGACTCAAGTGGTAGAACTTCTCTCAGAAATGTGTGCTGATGGCATTCTGAACGCCAAATTCATAAAAGTCGAATCCGAACATTCGGCTATGGCGGCTTGCTTGGGAGCCAGCCTGGCTGGTGCCAGAACCTTTACAGCTACTTCTGCTCAAGGATTGGCTCTAATGCACGAGATGCTCCACTGGGCAGCCGGAGGAAGAATGCCGGTCGTTATGGGTAATATCAACCGGGCCTTGGCACCTGGCTGGAGTATCTGGACAGACCAGAATGATAGTTTATCAGAAAGGGATACGGGTTGGATTCAATTTTATTGCTCTTCCAACCAGGAAGTTCTGGATACAGTCATTCAAGCTTACAAAGTGAGCGAAAAGTTAATGATTCCCAGTATGATTATCCTGGACGCTTTTGCCCTTTCCCACACCTACGAGGTAGTAGAAATTCCTGAGCAAGAAAAGGTTGATGCTTATCTTCCGCCTTTTAATCCACCGTTCAGGCTCACTCCCGAAGACCCCCATGCCTTTGGCGGGTTAACTTCTCCCGATCACTACATGGAACTGCGCTACAAACTTCAGAAAGACATGGAAAAAGTTCCAGACCTGGTAGAAGAAACCGGCCGGGAATACGAAAAAATGTTCGGCCGTTACCTCGGACAGGTTGAAGAATACCTCTGCGCTGACGCGGAATTAGTTTTTGTTACTTCGGGTACAGCCGGCTACACTGCCAGAGTGGCGGTTGACGAGCTGCGAGAGAAAGGCTTAAAAGTTGGCAACCTGAGGATTAAGCTCTTCAGGCCCTTCCCGTTTAAGAAAGTCAGAGAAATCCTGACCCGCGTCCCTAAAGTGGCGGTTCTGGACCGCAACCTGTCTTACGGACACCATGGCATCTTCTACCAGGAAGTTAAGTCCGCTCTTTATGGCCAGCCCAATCAACCAGTTATTTTTGGTTTCGTCGCTGGTCTGGGAGGGCGCGACATTACTCGCGAGTCATTCAAAGAAATTGCTGACTACGCTCTGAAACATGACAGAGCCGAAGAAGAAATCGTCTGGATAGGAGTGAAAAAATGAGCAAAGAAAGAAAAATGGCTGTAACCATACCAAGAGAAGAATTAATGAGTCCTGGGCATCTGGCCTGCCAGGGCTGCGGCGCGGCTCTGGCTATGAGGCTAGCCCTCAAGGCCCTGGGGCAAAAAACCATTGTCTGCATTCCTGCCTGCTGCTGGGCAGTTATTGACGGACCATTTCCCTATTCTTCACTTGATATTCCTATTTATCACTGCGCCTTTGAAACCGCCGCTTCCTCTGCCTCTGGAGTGAGAGCTGGCCTGGATATGGTTGGCGACCGGGAAACAGCTGTGCTGGCCTGGGCAGGAGACGGTGGAACTTTTGATATCGGACTTCAGGCGTTATCCGGAGCAGCGGAAAGAAACGACGACATAATCTATACCTGTTACGACAACGAAGCTTACATGAACACCGGCATTCAGAGAAGTTCCGCCACCCCCCTGGGGGCCTGGACCACCACCACACCTGTAAAGCACTATAAAAAAGAACGAAAAAAAGACATTATTGGCATCATGGCCGCACATGCTATCCCCTACATTGCCACGGCCAGCGTGGCTTACCCTGAAGATATGGTCAAGAAATTCAAAAAAGCCAGAGAAATTAAGGGCACTAAATTCATTCATGTTTTTGCTCCCTGTCCGGCAGGATGGAAAAGCCGTCCAGAAGACACCATTAAGCTGGCCAGACTGGCCGTACAGACCGGTTATTTCCCGCTCTACGAGATTGAAAACGGCGAAAAATGGACTCTCAACCTCAAGTTAAAGGAAAGGAAGCCCATAGCTGAATACTTAAAGCTTCAGGGCAGATTCCGGCATCTCAAGGAAGAAGAGATTAACTGGATACAGCAAGAAGTAGATGCCAATTACGAGAGAGTTCTCAAGAAATGTGGGTTGTAAACTAAAAACTAACAGTTTTTAGATTTCAGAGAGGAAAACAAGCTAAATTTAAAAGAAAGGAAAATTGTATGAAAAAGAGGACCCTATTTGTTCTTTTCTTAATAGTGCTGGTCATCGCCTCAGTTTACATTTACAGCTGTAAGGGGAAAAAAGCTGATTCTGGTTCAGTGCCAAACATAGCTTCTGCTGAGCCAGCACCAGCTTTTGAGGTTACCACTCTTGACGGAAAAACCATCACCTTAGACTCACTTAAAGGGAAAGTGGTTTTAGTAAACTTCTGGGCGACCTGGTGTCCTCCCTGTCGCGCAGAAATTCCTGATTTCATAGAAGCCTACAGCGAATTAAAAGGCCAGGGGCTGGAAATACTCGGATTTTCAGTAGACGAC
>JACIYK010000013.1 GCA_014359965.1 Candidatus Aminicenantota bacterium | reverse complement strand
GTTTTATTTTTTATTTCCTGCTAATTAGCGACCGGGGCTCAGCCGGTGAAGTACAGGTAAGCGCCGATGATTAAAAGGACGACTATGATGGAAGCCACCACATCTCTGGCATCCCAGCTGGCTCTGGTGGCCCGGCGTTGCTCTTCAGTTACCGTGCCGAAGGTCAGCCCCAGTATTTTTTGCTCATCGGGCTTTTCGCTGCTGTAGCTTACTGCATACATCACAGCTATGGACACCAGGAAAATGAAAAGGCTGTAGTATTGGAAGTAAATGTTGTTTATGATCCAGAGGATTGAGCCCTGAGGGTATTTAAAATTGGGGATGAGCTTAACCGGTGTATCAATGGCCAGCCGCAATAGACCGAGGGCAAAGCCAGTGTAAAGAGCAGCCAGACAGCCTTTGGCGTTCAGCCTCTTGTTCATGATACCGGCAAAAAAGACCACAAAAATCGGTGGGGCCAAGTAAGCCTGAACGCCCTGCAGGTAATCATAAAGTCCCTTGCCGCCGCGTATAACCGGTATCCAGGCTAGGCCGATTAGCACCATCGTAGTGGTGGCTATACGACCGACCTTGACCAGTTTTTCCTGGGAGATGTTTTTCTTAATCCGGGAATAAAAATCAATGGTAAAAAGCGTGGATGAGGCGTTGAAAACGCCAGCCAGAGAGCTCATCAGAGCAGCCAGCAGACCAGCGACCACTATTCCGCGAAGGCCAACTGGCAACACATGAGCTACCATCAAGGGGAAAGCCCGCTGAGCCTCGTCTCTTATAATCTGGCCGTTAGGACCAATAAGCTGTTCCTGCAAAGCTGGTATTTTCCCGCTCAGAGCCAGGCCGTAGCAGATAATTCCAGGAATGATGAAAATAAAAACGGGCAAAAGCTTGAAATAAGAAGCGGCGATAGAGCCGCGGCGGGCCTCGGTTTCGTTTTTCGCGGCCAGAGCTCTCTGCACGATGTACTGGTCAGTGCACCAGTACCAGAGTCCGATGATGGGGGCGCAGAAGAGCATGCCCAGCCAGGGATAATTATCGTTGAAATACCAGGCCATCCGGCCGGCTTCTTTAACCGGAGCCCAGGTAGAAGTTACACCATGGGGGATTAAGGGCTTCCAGAGGTTAAACATTTCCGAACCAACGATGGAGCGTAATTCTGACCACCCTCCAATAGCTTTAAGACCAAAAATGGTGACCAGAGCAGAGCCAATGATGAGAACAATAGTCTGAATAGCTTCAGTGTAAGCCACAGCACGCATTCCGCCGAGGATAGTATAAAGGCCAGTAATGATGATGACCAGGAAAGAGCCAACCCAGAAGCTATCAAGACCGAACCAGTGCACTTCGGGTAAAAGCACAGAAAAAACTATTCCGCCAGCAAAAATGCCCACGGCAATTTTAGTCAGAACATAGGCTACCAGCGAAATGCCTGAAAGAACAGTGCGAGCTTTGGGCGAGAAGCGACGCTCCAGAAACTCGGGCATAGTAAATACCCGGGAACGCATGTAGAAGGGGACCATGACCCAGCCCAGAACCAGCAAACACCAGGCGTGGAGCTCATAATGAGCCATGGCCACACCATCAGTGGCTCCAGAGCCAGCCAGGCCGACCAGGTGTTCTGAGCCTATGTTGGAAGCAAAGATTGAAGCTCCAACGATGAACCAGCCAAGATGACGTCCGGCCAGAAAATACTGGTCCGTGGTTTTGTTTTTGTGCTTTTTAATCGTCCACCAGGCAATACCTAGGATGAGAGCAAAATAGGCAGCTACTACCAGCCAATCAATTGCCGTGAGCATCATGATGTAACCTCCTTTCTGACGTTAACTTGTTTTTATTAAAGTAAAGCGAAAAATATAAAAAAGAAAAAGAGAAACAGAGAATAGTTTTATGGTTCCTGACCATCTGCTTGAAGGAACAAATCTGGACGGCTTTATTTTCTGAAAACAACCCCTGTTGTTTAATGCGGAGTAGAGCAATACAGATTTTCTCAGACAGGTAGCTCATGAGCGCGGATATCTTTAGAGGTGTTATCGTTAACATAATTAACTCAAACTAATAAAAACCGGCTTAAATGCCAAACGAAGTTAACCCTTAATACAAGGAAGTAAATATATTACAAATTTAAAAATTTCAAGTCAAAAGAAATATTATGAGGCATTAGTCTCATTCTCCTCTGCTCTTGTTTTGGGCTTTTTATTTGCTAATCCAGGAAAAAAATTTGATTTTTGGCTGACTTTTTGATTAAAAAGTGAGTGAAATTAAAAGAGGAGAGATGGGCATGAGTAAACATCATGGAAATGATAATGGAGGTGGTCAGACCTGGTGCTGTCCTCAGGGCGGATTTAGCTTTGGTGCAAAGAGTGCGCTCTCTCGCCGAAGCTTTTTAAAGGGAGTGGGCTACACAACGCTTGGAACGCTGGGTTTAAAAGATATTACTTGGAAGAACTTATCTGCTGGCGTTGCTGCTTTTCCTGAAGAGCCACTGGCTGATTTTAGAATGCCGCTAAGAGTAAAACCGATTCTTCTCTACGAAACGCCAACCCGTGCTTATCAAACGAGTTGGCGATCCTGGGGTGGCATTCAAACACAAGCAAAAGCAGAAGAAGAAATGGCCAGAATCCGGGGTGAGCTTTCTGCCTTGAAAAAGAAGGCTGATTTCCCGCTGGAGTTTTTGCCAGTTTCGGGGGCCAAAAGTTCGGCTGAAATAGACAGGCTAAAAAAGGAGCTGGCCGCAGCCGATGTCATCATCGTCTATGCCGCCGGCGGCTGGCTGGACAGGTTCAAGAAGCTGGAAGAGACCGGAAAGGAACTGATCTTTTTCTGCCGGCACAGGTCAGGGCCGGTATATCTGTGGTATGAAATCATCAGTCCGCGCTATTTAAGACAGCATACCGACCATCTGGCTTTGGAGCGGGTTGACGACAGCGATGTGGTCATAGATAACCAGGAAGAGTTGTTATGGCGGCTGCGGTCGCTTGGCGGTTGGAAAAACACCATGGGGACAAAAATCATAGCCGTTGGCGGGCCGGATGCCTGGTCGCAGCCAAGGGGTGTGGTGCCGAAGCTGGTGGAAGACAAATGGAATTTTGAAATCATCACGGTGTCTTATGATGAACTGGGTCAGATTATTAAAGAAGCTAAAAAAGACCCGGCGGTAGTAAAAAAAGCCCGACAGAGAGCCAGTGAATACCTGAAGATACCAGGCACAAAACTGGAAACAGAATTAAGCTTTGTCCAGAACGCCTTCTTGCTGGAAGATGTTTTCCTGGCGCTGATGAAAAAAGCTGGCTGCCGGGCGATAACCATCAACGGCTGTATGGGAACCATAATGCCCCTGGCTGAGACTTCAGCCTGTTTGACTCTGAGCCTGCTGAATGATGCTGGTTACCTGGCTTTTTGTGAATCGGATTTTGTGGTTATACCGGCCGGTGTTTTACTTCATAACATTTCAGGAAAGCCTGTTTTTCTTAACGACCCGACTTATCCGCACGAAGGAATAATCACCCTCGCTCATTGTACTGCACCGAGGAAAATGGATGGGAAGACGATGGAGCCGGCGCGGATTCTCACTCACTTTGAATCCGATTATGGCGCCGCCCCCAAAGTTGAGTTTCGCCAGGGCCAGGTGGTGACAAACATAATTCCTGACTTTGCTTCAAAGCGCTGGGTGGGACTCACCGGAAGAATTGAAGAAGCACCTTTTCTTCCTATCTGCCGTTCCCAGATTGAGGTGAGCTTCACCAAGGATAGCGAACTTCTGGCCCGGCGCATGCCTGGTTTTCACTGGATGACAGGCTACGGTGATTATATCCGGGAAGTGGGCTATGCTCTGCGCCGCGCAAAAATTCACTGGGACCTCCTCTAAGAACTGGAAAACGGGGGACACAATACTCAAACCCCAATTTTTTTGATTAGATTGTAAAAGAGAAAGCCCTGGTTTAAGCTCTGGAATTAAAGTCTGGGTATTGGTGGTGGCCTGGTAAAGGATAACCAGATGTTTTAAGATAAGTGATATTAGAGAATATCCATGAAGGACTCACCAGAATGGCACATAAAAACAAAGTAAAAAAGCTGTTTGAGTTTCGGCTGAGCATACTAGCTCTGGTTTTCGTAGCCCTGGTGGCCAGCTGCCAGCTCAACACACCACAGCTTGAACCATCAGATAAGACCGAAACTTGGCTGCTTCCAACTTTTTCCTTCACCGTGAGCATAGAAGAGCCGGCTTCAGGTCGGTTGCAGGTAGCTTTGCAGTATAAAGGAATAGACTCAGACGTTTTTGAGCTTAAAATGCCTGCCTGGACTCCAGGCTATTACCGGATATTAAACTTTGCCAAAAACGTAATCAGTTTTAAGGCCTCGGACAGCAGTGGTAAGAAGCTTCCCTGGGAAAAGGTGGATGACCACACCTGGAAGGTCAAGTCGGGTGGTGCCACCTCTGTGGAAATAACCTATGAGGTAATGGCTAAAGGGCAGGGAGTGGCGGAAAGCCAGGTGACAGAAAAAAGAGCTTACCTCGTGCCAACTAGTATTTTTATGTTTGTTCCCGAGAAGCTAGACTATCCGGTAAAGGTAAACGTAAAGCCGTATACTGGTTTTGCTCGCGTCTCCACCGGCCTTGAACCAGTTCTTGGTGAAGAAAATTCTTTTTATGCCGAAAGTTTTGATGTCCTTTATGATAATTTTATCTATGCTGGAAATCAAGAAATTTTGAATTTTGAGATCAATGGAATTCCTTACGAAGTGGCTGTAGAAGAAACGGACAACCTGGACCAGGATGAAATTATCTCTGTTTTAAAACGCCTGGTTATGGCAGCTACAGGTGTCGTGGGAGAGATTCCTTACAGGCGGTATGTTTTTCTCCTGATGGGGCCGGGCAGAGGAGGTTTAGAACACCGAAATTCCATGGCTGTTTTTACCAGAATCCCAGGCAGCAGCCAGCGCCGGGAATTTCAGAGCTGGCTGAGTTTCATGGCGCATGAATTTTTTCATCTTTACAACGTCAAGGCCATCAGACCAGCAGCCCTTGGACCGTTTGATTATGAAAAAGAAAACCGAACCAGCATGCTCTGGTTCTCTGAAGGGGGGACTGTTTATTACGAGTACCTGATTTTGCGGCGGGCTGGGTTTATGAGCCGGGAAGAGGTCTTGACCACTTTTAGTCGCCTTATAGAAAAGGTGGAAAATTCAGCTGGGAGGAAGTTGGAAAGTGCAGCCCAGGCCAGCTATAACACTTGGGAAGAACCGTTTTTCGGGAGTGAAAAAACCATTTCTTATTATGACCTGGGTGCCATTCTGGCCATGCTGCTTGATTTGAAGATAAGGCACGAGACGGATGGACGCAGGTGTCTGGATGATGTTATGAGAGAGCTGTACCGGAAATTTTATAAAGAACAAAGGCGAGGTTTTAGCGATGAGGAATTCAGAAAGGTATGTGAAGAAGTGGCCGGGACTGACCTGTCGGAGTTTTTTAACTATGTCTACACCACCGAACCTATTGATTACAATAAATACCTTGATTACGCAGGCTTGAAGCTGGAAGTAAAAGAGGAAGGAGGGGGCCACCGTATCTATTCCATCAAATTGCAGGAAGAACTCAGCGGCCAGCAGCTGCGCCTTCTGACTGGCTGGCTCTAAAAATGGGGACAGATTCTATATTTCCATTTTTTTCTTGAGAAATTGGGTGCCGAGGCAAGAGAAAATATAGCGGTGGGAAAAAAACGAGGACGGAAAAAATGAGGATGCAAACCATATTTCCTTTTTCCAGGTCAGGCGGTAAATAATCTATAAAAATAGCTTTTGTTTTTAGCTCTCAGCAAAAACAATAACCTGATGGGTTTTAAGATTCCCGAAAAATATCTCCGTCTTAATAAGGAATGTTTCCTGCACTTCCTGAAAAGGTTTGAAAAATATCAGCTTCTTCCTTTTCTGTGTTTTTTTTGTCTTTTGATAATTTAATTAGAGATAGAAAGGAAGGGAACTGACCGCCAACATAGACTGATTAGAAAGGAGAGGTTATGGCTGAGGGAATTCACCCGAAGGGGCAAATTCCTTTATCAGGCTTCTACAGCATTAAATCTTAGCCAGGGCGGATAGTTACCTGACTTCTTTTTTGAAAAATAAAAAAATTTACTTAAGGCCCTTGACTTAGGTCACCCAAAATTATCCCCGATTTCTTGTCTTCTGTCAGCAAAAATAGAGCATATGTAGGGTGTCCCTATTTTTTTTATTTTATTCTTATGGTGGTGGTCAGGACAGCGGTGGTTGGAGAGGAGAGACGGCCGGTAAAACCTGGCTGCTGACCTCCAACAGAAACTACTAGCACTCCCTGTTCAATAACCGGGTTGCCATCTACCTCGTAGGTCATCATCTCACGCGGCCGCACGGTCAGGGTAATTTTCTGCTTTTCTCCAGCCCGAAGAAAGATGCGGCGGTAAGCGGCCAGCCAGCGTACCGGGTTGACAGGCGATTTTGATTCAGGCCGGCTGAGATAAACCTGGACCACTTCTTCTCCGTCACGCGGCCCGGCGTTTCTTACTTCAACCGAGATAGATAGCTCTTCTCCAGCCTTTATGGTTTTGGGAACGACCAGGTTTGAATAACGGAATCTGGTATAGCTCAACCCATACCCGAACGGAAAAAGCGGTTCTTTCTTGAAGTAGCGGTAGGTGCGGCCTGCCATCCGGTAATCAGTAAAAGGCGGCAAGTCATCGACCGATTTGTAGAAAGTGACAGGTAAGCGACCGGCTGGGTTGTAATCGCCGAAAAGAACCTCAGCGATAGCCTGGCCAGCGGCCTGACCCGGGTACCAGGCTTCCACGATGGCCGGCACCAGCTCCACCGCCTGGTTAACAGAGAGCGGACTACCGTTTAATAACACCAAGACCACTGGCTTGCCGTCCGCGGCCTTGACCACTTCCTGAAGGAGCCTTTCCTGATTTTCAGGAAGGTCCAGCGAGAGGCGGTCGCCACCCTTAAAACCTTTAACCGGCACGTCCATTTCTTCACCCTCAAGACGCGGAGAAAGTCCGAGAAAAAGAACCACGGCCTCTGCTCGCCTGGCCGCAGCTACGGCACGCTCCACGGCTTCAGGCGCCGGCTTCTTCCAGAGAAGATGCATACGGGCCATCCGGGCCCGGTGGCTGAATTCAATCTTCAGCGCCGCGGGCTTTCCCCTTTCCAGATGCACTTTTTTGTAAACTTTGTGCAGCTCGTGGGTGCCGTTGAACTGGGCTATGAGCTGGCCATCCAGGTAGATTTTGAAAGTGTTAAAGCCTTCGCCACCGAGGTAATAATCACCGCTTTCTGGCGGTATTAAAAATCCTGTCCAGCGGATGCTGAAATTGTCAGGGTCAAGGGAAGGGAGGGGTGCTTCTTCCCACCAGTTGAAGTCAACAGCCGCCTCTTTTCTGACGAGCACAGGCTGGCCCTTGAATTCCTGGTTGCTGAAGTATTCGGCTTTAAGTCCGTTTTCTTTGGCTTTGGGTGCCGGCTTGAGAAATTCTGAAGGGATGACCGTCAGCACTGGTATCCCTTCGGCCCAGTCTGTCCCTGGCTCGTAGATGATTTCCGTATGAGGGCTCAGCATCTCTTTCAACCCGCGCAGTGGAGTAATCGGCTCAGACGGAAAGCCGTTATAATTGCCGAGCAGAACTTCAACGTCATCGGCGTTGGGACCGATGACCGCCAGGCTTTTGATGGATTTAGGCAGCGGTAGAACCTCACCGCGGTTCTGAAGAAGCACGATAGATTTGCGCGCAGCCTGCAAGGCCAGTGCCCGATGTGCCGGAGAATCAACTACGGAGTAAGGAATGCTGGCATAAGGAACACGCTCTGGGGGGTCAAACATACCGAGGCGAAAGCGGGCGATAAAAAGTCTTCTGGCCGCTGTATCCACAGTAGCTTCGTCAACCAGACCCTTCCTCACAGCTTCCAGCAGGGCAGAATAGGCTCTTCCGCAGTTCAGGTCGGTCCCGGCTTTAAGAGCCATGGCCGCGGCCTCAGCCAGGGTCGGCACCAGCTTGTGAGTGGCGTAGATGTCGTCAACAGCATCGCAGTCCGACACCACGTAACCTTCAAAGCCCCATTCGTGGCGCAGGATGTCGTTAAGCAGGAAGGGGCTGCCGCAGCAGGGCAGGTTCTGGTAGCGGTTGTAGGCGCACATCACCGAGTAGGCACGTCCTTCGCGCACAGCCATCTCAAAGTGAGGTAAATAGCTGCTGCGCAGGGTGGGAAAATCAACCACGGCATCAAAAGTGTGGCGATCAGGTTCAGGCCCGCTGTGCACGGCGTAATGTTTGGCCGTGGCGATGACCTTGAAATATTTCGGGTTATCGCCCTGAAGCCCTCTGATGAAACTTACTGCCATAGTGCCGGTGAGGTAAGGGTCTTCACCATAGGTTTCCATGCCTCGGCCCCAGCGTGGGTCGCGGAAAAGGTTGATGTTGGGTGACCAGAAAGTTAAACCCTGGTAGATACCCCTCTGGCCGCGGCGCAGAGCTTCGTGGTGCTTGGCTCTGGCTTCCTCGGAGATGGCACTGGCTACCTGGTACATCAGGTCCGTGTCCCAGGTAGCGGCCAGGCCTATAGCCTGGGGGAAAACGGTAGCCAGACCAGCGCGGGCCACACCATGCAGGCACTCGTTCCACCAGTTGTATTTAGGAATGCCCAGACGTTCTATGGCCGGAGCATCGTTCATCAGTTGACTGATTTTTTCTTCCAGCGTCAGCCGGCTGACCAAGTCAGCGGCCCTTTCTTCCGCCGGCAAGTCAGGGTTCATGAATGGCAGCTGAGAAGCGAGTGGCGCGGAGGCTGCTTTTTGGGCCTGTTTGTCTAGAATGTCGGGTGTGCTAGCTGAGGCTCTCGCCTTGGGGGTGAAGCTAGGTAAAAGTAGCCAGCTCAGAAGAATTCCCAGAAATGTTACGAATATAAGAAAAGTAACACCGGCAATTCGCCTGCCATCCATTTTTTTTCTCCTGTTTATACAATGTAATTAATTTAAGACGTTCCCCGTTTTTCTAACAGGCTGCAGGATGAAGGACCAGGAATAGGGCTGGGGCTGGATCAAGTACTGTGGATGTGGTTTGGCACCCCAGGAGTCATCGCCTCCCACGCCCATTTGTTTTAGGTCGATAGTCACGTACAAGTTGCTCCGCCGCGGAACGTCTACAAAGTGCTTTTCCCCCCGCTTGTTCAAAGTCAAGTCTTCCGGCGTGTAGGGAATGGCGGAAAATTCAAACAGTGGCTGACCGATAAATTTTAGGCCATAACCGTCTTTGTTCGTGATCAAAAGCCACCTGGTGTCAGTCCGGTTGCCAAACTCCTGCGGGCTGACGTAAGGTATAACCTGCTCATTTTTGTTTGTCCTGTAAATTCCCACGAAAGCAGAAGTTTTCCGGTCACAGTAGTTTTCCTGGGGCCCGCGGCCGTAGTATTCAATCTGGTCAAAACCATCAGCTATCCCCAGGAGCATTCCCACCCGCGGGATTTCTGGTAATTTTTCTGGATGGGCGGGCTTAAATTCATTGTCGATTTTTACTGTTCCATCCCTAACTACGGTATAAACCACAGTCTGACTGGCTTCCACTGCGGGAAGGAAAAATTCAGTCTTAACCACCACTTCTCCACTTTTTGTTCTGCTCAGGCTAAAACTTTTAACCTGTCGATTAAGGCTGGCTTCTCTCCAGACTTTAAGTCTTACTGGCATCCTGTTGCCGAAATCATTGTCTGTTGGTGCCCGCCAGAAGTTTGGCTGAGGTCCATCTTTCAGTAGTTCAACGTTATTAATTCTGTAGCTGGTAAGACGACCTTCGTTTCGATCAAAAGTCAAAACAAAATCCTGGCCCAGAACAGAGACAAGATTTTTGTTTTCCCTGTTTTCTTTTACTTTAAGTTTTGGCCAGTTCACCGTAGTTTTTCCAGAGGTGGCTGGTTTAAGGGCTTCTTTTTCGCCTGGGAGGCCAGCCAATGTTATCTGTTCCGAGGCTATAACGTGTCCGGCTGGAATAAGGCCGTGCGCCAGCTCTTTTTTAGCTATAAGTTCCAGGTTGAGGAAGGTTTCGCCTCTTTGACTTATAACTTCGGCCGGAAGTTTAATCAACAACAGGCCCTTTTGCCAGGGAGCAACTTGCGGACAGGGAACAGTCCCTTCTGCCACTTCAATTCCATCCTTCAGCAGGGTCCAGTGCACGTTATAAAGCTCTGGTTCAAGAGTCAGGAAATCGTATTTGTTGGTAAGGCTAATTTTAACTTCTCTGCTGTCTTTATCAACGTGTCCAGCCAGTTCAAACCTGGCTGGCTGATAAACTTTCTTTACTTCCCACAGGGCTGGATGCGGAGTCCGGTCAGGAGCTACTAGCCCGTTGCAGCAGAAATTAGCATCGGACGGCGTTCCGGGTGGTCCATAATCTCCGCCATAGGCCCAGAACAGCTCGCCCTTTTCGTTTTCCTTAGCCAGACCCTGGTCTACCCAGTCCCAGATGAAACCACCTTGCAGGGCCGGGTACTTTTCAATCACATCCCAGTAGTCTTGGAGGTTACCGGTGCTGTTACCCATGGAATGGGCATATTCGCACATAATTAGCGGTCGTTCGGGGTTGGTCTTAGCATATTGTTCCAGTTCTTCAATGCTGGGATACATTGGGCAATAGATATCTGTATTCCAGGCCAATTCCGCTCGTTCGTAATGAATTGGCCGACTCGGGTCGCGCTGCTTTATCCAGCGGTAGCACTCTTCAAAGTTGATGCCGTTTCCGGCTTCGTTGCCCATGGACCAGATGACCACTGAAGGATGGTTTTTGTCTCTTTCTACCATTCTTTTTATGCGGTGCAAATGGGCCGGACCCCACTCAGGGTTTTTCGCCAGACTCTTTTCGCCGTAACCCATGCCGTGCGATTCAATGTTGGCCTCATCAATCAGGTAAATACCGTAATAATCACATAACTCATACCAGCGTGGGTCGTTGGGGTAGTGACTGGTGCGAACGGCATTGATGTTGTTCTGTTTCATTAGTTTAATGTCCTGGAGCATAGATTCTTCTGAAATGACGTGTCCGGTCCAGGGGTCATGTTCGTGGCGGTCAACTCCCCGGAAATAAACGGGCCGGCCGTTGATTAACAGCTGGCCGTTTTTTATTTCCACTTTTCTAAAACCTATTTTTCTGGTAATGGCTTCCAGTGGCTGATTTTTTTGGTCAGTCAGTTCCAGGCAGAGTGTGTACAGGTTGGGAGTTTCAGCACTCCAGGGTTTTATACCGGGCACTTCGCTTTTGAAATTCAGGAGTTTTTTTTCACCAGATTTTAAAGTAAAAGTTTTCTTTTCCAGGAAAAACTGCTTGCCGTCATCATTAATGACTGAAGCAGTTAGGTTGAAAACCTGAAGGCTTTTTGTGCGGGGGGTTGGGGAGGTGGACTGGCCTTCGTTTAATATCTCCACGTCCAGGTCCAGGACACCATCTTGATAGTTTTCGTCAAGTAAGGTGCGGGCAAAGAAATCTCTAATTCTGATTTTTGGTGCGGCATAAAGATATACGTCCCTTTCTATGCCAGAGATGCGCCAGAAGTCCTGGCATTCAAGATATGAGCCATCGGACCAGCGGTAAACTTCCAGAGCCAGAAGGTTTTCTCCGCTCTTGAGGTAGGGTGTAATTTTAAACTCAGCCGGAGTTTTGGCATCTTCACTGTAGCCAACCTTCTGGCCATTAACCCAGACATAAAAAGCTGATTTTACGGCCCCAAAGTGGATAAAAACATCTTTATCTTTCCAGCTTTCGGGTACAGTGAATTTTAACCGGTAGGAACCAACCGGGTTGTTATCGTGCGGAATATGCGGCGGGTCTGGATTCTTCGGAGCAAATTCGTAGTTAATGTTAACGTAAATTGGAATGCCATACCCGAGTAATTCCCAGTTAGCTGGGACCTCTATTTCTTTCCACTGGCTGTCGTCAAATTCAGTTTGCCAGAAATTGAGTGGCCGGTCAGCTGGCTTCGGCACCCAGTAAAACTTCCATTTTCCGTTCAGGCATTTGTACCAGGGTGATTTTTGTGGTTCGTTCTGCAGTGACATCTGCACGTTAGGAAAGGGAATGAAGGTGGCACGCGGTTCTTCCGTATTTATGGCTACTATCTTAGGGTTCTCCCAATCGAGAGTCTGATTTTCTCCGGTTTGAGAGCTGGTTAAATGATGGCTGGCGGCCAGCAGGATGAGAAAGAAAACTAAAAGCCCCTGGCTGGCGAAAGAATTTTTGTTTTTCATCCTAAACTCCTGAAGTGTAGAAAATGAAAATAATAGAAATTAAATTCCATCAAACAAATCTTATTATATTTTGCCGGCCTGAGAAAGTGTCAAGGCCATAATTACTGTTTTTTTAAAAAAAGTAGTGGGAGCAGAATAGTTTAAAGGAAACAACTCAAAAAGATGGTTTAACAGGTATGGTTGCCAAGCAGGTTTGATTGCTGAAGAAGAATATACTGATTAAATAAGGCAAGCCCCGGGCTTCAGTGACTCAAATTTTTTTGGAAGGCCTAAAAAAAATATTACAGCCGCCTAAAAAATACTGCCCATTGAAATAACAAATTATCATTTTGCCTATTTCCATTCGATACGAGACAAATAACCAAACAATAAATTTAACGTTTAGCTTATTACTGGTTTCTATTTTCCTTTTCTTGTATTACCTTTTTAGGTGGCGACCGCTCTGAGGTACAGAAAGAAGCAAAAGATTTATCGAACTTAATTTAAAAAAAAAGTTAAAAAATTATATAAAAAAAGTATTACTGAAGATAACATGTTAATTTAAGTCAGAAAAATTGAAGCTCAGGTATTCTCCCAGAGTTTTTCCGGGTATTTCCCCTCTTCAATCAGTTTCCTTATACCCTGCTGAACCCATGGCCTGTCTTGCTGGTAAGTAACCCCGAACCATCGTTCTTCGGTAGTCAGCACCTTGACCCGGGCTTTTTTCTCTCTGGAAAGAACTCCAATTACTTCGGGAATATAGAATTCTGATTTGCTTAGGTTGGTATTTGGGTCGGAAAGGAATTGATGAAAGCGAGTTTTAAGTTCGGGAAAGATGCTCGGGGTCAGTCCGAAAATGTTCATGGAAGCTATGTCGTCGGGTGAAAGAGGGTACCAGGTTTGCCCGTCTTCTGTGTATTTTATGCCATCCGGGAATTTTTGCACCTTGGTTCTTTCCCGCAGGTCTAGCAAATATCCATCTTCTGATATCTGGCAGATGCCTCTGGCCACGTGGCCGTGTTCGGAGAGCGTGTTACCGAGCCGGTAACCAACCATGGCATAGTGGTAATAATCGGGCTGTTCTTTGACCTGTCTCATGTAATCAGCCAGTTTTTTTATGGCTTCAAAGCCATAGAAGTCGTCAGCGTTAATAACCAGGAAATTTCCGGAAATGACTGGCTGACAAAGGAGGATCGCCTGACCGGTTCCCCAAGGTTTAGTCCGGTCAGCCGGTACCCTGAAACCTTCTGGTAAAGCCATGTTAAGTTCTTGATAGACGTAGGAAACCTTAAAATAGTTTTCTGCCCGGCGACCAATCTTTTCTTTGAATATTTGTTCCAGGTCATGGCGGATGATAAAAACCACTCTTTCTATGCCTGCCCGTCGGGCGTCATAGAGAGAATAATCAATGATGATTTCTCCGTTTGGACCTATGGGGTCCACCTGTTTGAGCCCTCCATAACGGCTGCCTATGCCAGCTGCCATAATGACCAGAGTTAGTTCATTCATTTTTGACCTCGCTTATATTTTTTATCATAAATACGTGGTGATTGGAAGATAAAGGTAACCCCCGAGTAGTGTTTGATAAGCTGAAGTTAAATTATTTTTTTTGATTGAGTTGTGCTTTTTCTTAATGGTAATGGGTTAATGCTTTCGGGTTTATTTCCTCATAAATTACCGCAATTTTAATGAACGGTCAGAATATGACCGTTCAGTTTAAAGCCAGCAGGACCGTTTTAGCCAGGGCTGGCTGGAAAGCTGAGGGTAACCTTCTTACCACAGGGCTGGTTTTATTGTATAATCAAAACATAAACATAAAAGGTGAAATCCATGATTCGTTCTACTACTGTAATCTGCATCCGCCACCAGGGAAAAGTGGTGATGGCTGGCGACGGCCAGGTAACAATGGGCCAGACTGTTCTTAAGGCTACAGCCCAGAAGGTCCGGCGTCTTTACAAGGGTAAAGTTCTGGCCGGTTTTGCCGGAGCCACTTCTGATGCCTTTGCCCTGTTTTCCCGCTTTGAGGGAAAACTAGAAGAGTTCCACGGGAACCTTTCCAGAGCGGCTATTGAGCTGGCCAGGGACTGGCGCATGGAAAAATCGCTACGGCAGCTTGATGCCCTTTTAATCGTGGCTGATGAGAATAACACTTTTTTAATTTCTGGAACGGGTGATGTGGTAGAACCGGATGATGGCATAATAACCGTGGGTTCAGGTGGACCTTATGCACTGGCTGCCGCCCGGGCGATGGTCAAACACACGAATCTTTCAGCTCGGGAAATCGCTCTGGAAGCTCTGCGCATTGCTTCAGAAATATGCGTCTACACCAATCAGAATTTTACTGTTGAGGAACTATAAAATGGCTATCGAACTTGAAGGGAAAGTCATAAAGGAAGATTCCCTGGTCCTGGGAGACCGGGAAAGCGAGCTCACGCCCCAGCAAATTGTGGCTGAGCTGGACAAATACATCATCGGTCAAAAAGCGGCCAAAAAAGCGGTGGCTATCGCTCTGAGAAACCGTTTTCGCCGGCGCAAGCTGCCACCAGAACTGGCCGACGAAATTGCCCCCAAGAACATTCTGATGATCGGACCTACGGGGGTGGGTAAGACGGAAATTTCCCGAAGACTGGCCAAGCTCACTTCCTCGCCTTTTCTCAAGATTGAAGCCAGTCGGTTCACAGAAGTTGGTTATGTCGGTCGGGATGTGGAGTCCATGATCCGGGACCTAGTGCGGATTGCTGTGGATATGGTCAAGCAGGAAAAAATTAAAGAGATTGAGAAGAAGGCCAGAGCTAACGTGGAAGAAAAGCTGCTTGATATTCTGCTGCCACACAACCGACGCCGTGAGCAGACTTCTTCCCCGGAAGAACAGAGAAGATTCCAGGAAACAAGAGAAAAACTCCGTCGTCAGTTGAGGTCTGGTGCTCTGGATGAACGCTATGTTGAAATTGAAGTAAAGGAGAAACCAGCTCCACCCTTTGAATTCGTCACTTCCAACGGTTTTGAGGAAATCGGTATCCAGATTCAAGAAATCATACCCGGAATTTTTGGCGGTAAGACCAAGAAACGCCGGGTAAAAATTAAAGAAGCCAGAGAAATACTGCTGGAAGATGAGGAAAAGCGGCTGGTGGATATGGAAGAGGTGGCTCGCCTGGCCATAGAACGGGTTGAACAATCAGGCATTATTTTCCTGGATGAACTGGATAAGGTAGCCGGCCGTGAATCCGGTCATGGCCCTGATGTCAGCCGGGAAGGTGTTCAGAGAGACCTTTTGCCGATAATAGAAGGCACGACGGTGAGCACTCGTTTCGGGTTGGTCCGGACCGACCATATCCTTTTCATAGCTGCCGGAGCTTTCCATGTGACCAAACCTTCTGACCTTATTCCGGAACTTCAGGGAAGGTTTCCCATAAGAGTGGAACTTACACCTCTGACCAAGGAAGATTTCGTGCGCATCCTGACTGAAACAGAAAACGCTCTTATCAAGCAGTACAAGGCTCTTTTAGCCACAGAAGGAGTGGAAATAGAATTTACGCCCGAAGCCATAGAAGAAATAGCGGCCATTGCCGAAAAGGTCAACGAAGAAGCAGAGAATATCGGTGCCCGGCGCCTGCATACAGTTATGGAAAAGGTTATGGAAGATATATCCTTTGAAGCCCCAAACCTGGCCAACAAAAAAATCGTCATTACCAAAGATTATGTACAGAAACAGTTGAGTGAAATTCTCAAAGACCAAGACCTGAGGAAGTTCATCTTATAACAGATGAGAAAACTATATGTTTTTTTCTTGCTGGCAGGTTTAATTGTTGTATTTTCAAGTTGTGGGCGTAAGGGGCCCCTGGAAAAACCGGTGCCCGTTGTTCCTCCGGCCATCAGAGATTTTCAAGTTCTGCAGCAGGGAAATAAGCTTTATTTCTACTGGACAAACCCGGTCTCCGATGGAAGAGGGTATGACCTGGAAGTGATCCGGGCCGAAATCAGGGTGTTAGAGTTAAAAAACAAAGCAGAAGAAGGAAATATTCAATCGCAATTTCTGAAATATGCCCGACCGGTGGAAGCTCTGTTTCCTGGCCGGTTGGTAATTTCAAAGAACCAGGCAGTTCTGACGTTGAAGCTGGAAGAGACAGCCAACCGCCAGTTATTTTTTGCTGTCAGGGTAAAAGGTAAGAAAGGAGACTGGTCAGCCTTTTCTAACCTGGAAAAAATTGAACCTGTCCTGGTCCCGGAACCACCGGAAAAATTACGGGCTGAGATGGCCGACAGAGAGGTAATTTTGCACTGGAAAGCACCGGAAAAGATGATTGACGGGAAAAGTGTCCCCGGTTTGCTGGCTTACAATGTTTATCGTGCGGAAAATGGTGCTTTTAAAAAGTTAAACTCCACCCCCGTTCTGGACACCAGGTATGAAGATAAGAATGTTGAGTTCGGCCGGACTTATCGTTATCTGGTGAGAGCTTTGCTCGCTTCATATGCTGAAGCTGAGAGTGAGGATTCTGAAGAGATAAGTTTTACTCCAGTAGATAAAACACCTCCAGCCAGCCCGGAAGGGCTGCAGGCTTTCCGCAGTTCGGAAGGTGTGGTGCTCAGCTGGTTGCCCAGCAGAGAAGAGGACCTGGCCGGGTACCGGGTTTATCGGGCCATAGAGGGTAAAGAAAGGGTTTTGCTAACTCCTGAATTAATCAAACAGGTAACCTATACTGATTCTGCGGTTGAAAAGAACGTCGTCTATGAATATTCTATAACTGCCGTGGATGTAAACCAGAATGAGAGCATCCCGGCAAAAATAAAAGTAAAAACATAAGGCCATGAAAATTTATCGTTTTCGCTACCGTCGGAAGGTTTTGTATGGCGTCCTTAAAGAGGACGTCCTTTTTCCTGTCAAGGGGTCTATTTTCAGCAACTATCGAATAGAGGATAGCCCCATTCCTATTGCCGAAGTAACTATTCTGCCGCCTGTCCAGCCAACCAAGATAGTTTGTGTAGGCAGAAATTACCGGGAACATGCGGAGGAGCTTGGTAATCAGGTTCCGGCCGAACCCTTGATTTTTCTAAAACCGCCCAGCGCCATCATCGGTCACAACCAGGCAATAGTCTGGCCAGAAATGTCCGAACGGGTTGATTATGAAGGCGAGCTGGCAGTGGTGATTAAAAAGAAGACAAAAAACCTCAAGGAAGAAGATAACTGGCAGGAAGCAGTGCTTGGTTATACCTGCTTTAACGATGTTACAGCCCGTGACCTCCAGATAAAAGACGGCCAGTTTACCAGAGCCAAGTCGTTTGATACTTTTGCTGCGGTTGGTCCATGTCTGGCCCTCGGTCTTGATTGTTCTTCATTACAGCTTAAGACATTTCTAAACGGGCACCTGGTGCAATCCGGGAATACCAGAAACATGATTTTCAATCTTCCTTTTCTTCTTCGCTTCATATCCAGAATAATGACTCTGGAACCTGGAGATATAATTGCCACGGGAACACCAGCTGGAGTTGGCCCGATGAAAGTCGGGGACAGGGTAGAGGTCCAGATTGAAGGCATAGGAACTCTTTCCAATTATTTGATTAAAAACTAAAAAAGTTAAAGTTAAAAAGGAGGAATAATGAAATTATTTCTGGACACCGCTAACTTGCAGGAAATAAAAGAAGCAGCGAGCTGGGGAATCCTGGATGGGGTAACCACCAACCCGACGCTTTGTGCCAGAGAAAACATGCCCTTTGAAACGCTGATCAAAGAAATTTGCCAGGTGGTTTCTGGTCCGGTGAGTGTGGAATGCATCTCTACCCGGGCCGAGGACATTGTGGCGGAAGCCAGGAAATTAAACAGTCTGGCTCCCAACCTGGCCATCAAGATACCAGTTACTCTTGAAGGCCTGAAAGCAACGAGAATTCTTTCTTCCGAAGGCATCAGAGTTAACATGACGCTGGTTTTTTCTCCTTCTCAGGCTCTGCTGGCGGCAAAAGCCGGAGCAGCTTTTGTTAGCCCATTTATCGGACGGCTGGACGATATCTCCCACCACGGAATGGAGCTGGTGGAACAGATAGTCACCATCTATGAAAATTATAATTTTGAAACAGAAATCATCGTGGCCAGCGTTCGGCACCCAGGACATGTGGTAGAAGCCGCCTTGATCGGGGCTCATATCGCCACTGTTCCCTTTAGCGTCATGGAAAAACTGGTTAAACATCCGCTGACCGACCTGGGCATAGAAAAATTTCTGCAGGATTGGAAAAAAGTCGCGGCTAAATGATAAGAAATTAAAAAATAAAGAATAGGTCTTTTTATGTCCTTTTTGAAGAAAAGAAGAGGGTTAGTAGCCTTTGTAGTGGTTATTATCTTTCTGTACGTAGCCCTGTCATCTGCCAAAAGCCTTTTTCTAAAACAAATAGGCAAAAGGTTAAATCAGACTTTTGAACTTGGTGAGCTTAGGCTATCCTATCTGCCTCCCACTCTTTTAATCAAAGAAATCAAATCCAGAGGGACTAATCCTTTTTTCTCGGCGGAGCGGATAGAAATTTCTCTCCCTTTTCTCTCGCTTTTTAAAAAAGAAAAACCGGTGGTGGTGCAGATAAAGCATCCAGTACTGAACTATTCATACGCAGAAGCTGGCCAGGTAAAAGGATTAGGTGGTAAGTGGGCCCTGAATCTTCCAGTGCTGATTGAAGCTGGCTATATTCATGAAGGTTTTTTTAATTTAAACTTAAAAGATGGGGATTATAGTTTTCAAAACGTTTCTTCTTATTTTAAATTTCAGTCCGGAGAACTAAGTTTATTACTGCATTCTTCTTTAGCCAGTCTGCGGCCATTTTCTTCAAAGAAGAGCGTGGAAGGAGAGCTGGAAGCTTTTATAACCAGGCGCGGGAGGGAAGTCAGCATCAACCGTTTGCGTCTGCAGGGTAACAATATCGGGCTAAGAGTAGAAGGAAAAATCTTGACGGACAAGAGCGGTGAGGTTACTTTTAAAGCCGATTATAATCTCCCGACTGACTTTATCATGGGAGTTTTTAATCTGCCTTTTGATTGGGAGGGGAAAACTACTGGGACGGCAGAAATCAGCAATGTTACTGGAGCCCTCGTGGTCAAAGCTGATTACCTGACTTCTGACTTTAAACTGAACAGAGTGAGAATGGGTACAGTAGAGGGTCAGGTGCTGGTGGAAAAGGATAGAGGTGGCCAGATAACAGCCAGTATCAAAAATCCCGGACGACCAACGGAAGAGGTGATTATCAGTTTTTCTGAAGGCAAGGTGGAAGGGCAGATGGCCGGATTCCATCTTGATCCCATCATGAACTATGTTTCTGTGCCCTGGCCGGTCAGTTCTCCTGCCTGGGGAAATTTTTCCCTGAAACAGGGTCAGCTGAGTGTTCAGGCTGAGTTCAGAGATGAAGTAGCAGTTAAAGGCAAAAATTTAAGTACTAAAAACAATAAATATCGTTTCCGTGGAGATGTTCAGCTGTTCCTTGATATCCCGAGCAAAGACCTCAGGATAAAAGCCAGGAGTTTAGAGAGTAGTTTTGGGAAACTGGATGTAGAAGGACAGGTGCATATAGACCAGATTGTAGATTTAAGCATTAAAGGGCAGTTCAGGGATATCAAGCAGGCCAGAGATTTTACTCAGACAATTCTAAGAACCAAGTTTAATTTTCCAGAAATAAGGGGTGCCGGACGGGCCCTCATTGCCGTTAAAGGAAAATATCAAAATCCGGACCTTGGTTTTGATTTTTCCTGCTCACCGGCCGGGTTTGAAAGGTTTGACGTGACCTCGGCTCGGGGGGAAGTTAATGTAGAGAGGGGAAAAGTTTCGGGCAAGGTCTATGTCATAGACAGGACCTTCCAGGGTGAAATCAGGCTTGACCAGGGCAGTGGGCAGTTAGAAACCAGAATATCCATGGAAAGGGGCATGCTGGAAGAAATTTTACCCAGGCTCGGGGTAAATTTCCCCTTGCGTGGCCAGGCCAGTGGAAAATTTTTCTGGAGGGAAGCAACGGACGGAACTGATTTTAGCGGGAATTTCTCTGGAAACGAAATATTTTTGCTGGGCACCAGGCTGGAAAAGGTAAGTGGCGAGCTCAGCTACACCGGAAATGAACTTGTTTTAACGGGCCTGAATTTTACTTTAAATGGCGGAAAGGTTGGCGGGCGGGTCAGGCTGGGGTTAGAAGAGCCAACTTATGAATTCGACCTGAGAGCTTCTGATGTGGACCTCAGCCCCTTCTCCGAATCTTTTGGCGGGAGAGCCGAGGTTAGTCTGAGTGGCCAGGGAAAATTTGGCCAGAACCAACCCGGCGGTCAGTTCAGAGTAAAAGATTTCAAGATGTTCATCCTAAAGGCCGCGGCTACTTCTGGAGAATATCTTGTTAATTTTATAAATAATAAGCTGATTTTTGAATTGAAGGGTGAACTTTATCCTGAAGAAAGCCAGTATCAGGGCAGAATAGAAGTTTCTCTGGACAAGGATTTTATTGCAGGTGAAGTCCGGGGACAGCTGAACAGCCTGGAAATGGTTTTACCTATCAAAGGTTCTAAAGGCCGACTGGATTATCTGCTGAATTTTCAGGGACCAGTAGAGCAGGTGGGGTTGAACGGAGCAGTAGAGATTAAAGGCCAGCTTTTGCCCATTCCAGGTTTTGCCCACGCCCTGACAGATTTTTCAGCTCTGCTACTGGTCAATAACACAGACATAACCATACGTTCCTTTCAAGGGAAATTAGCCGATGGTCCTATTCAGGGTGGTGGTGAGGTCATTTTTGCTGAAGGAAAACTAAAGTCAGCAGATGTGAAGCTGCAAGGTAGAGACATGCAACTTTCTGTGTTTGAAAGAACCAGAGCGAGAGCTGATGGTCAGATAAGGTTTTATTTTAAAGAGGGCAAGCCTGGGCTTGAGGGAGATTTTATCCTTAAAGAAGTTCTCTGGAAAAGAGAATTCTGGGAAAAACTTTCTTTTTCTTCCTCGGCCTATTATGAGGAAAACAGGAAAACTTGGCTTGATGACCTGAGGTTGAATTTACGTCTGAGAGCCAGTGATAATGTCTGGGCAGAAAATTCCCTCGGCCGGATAAGAGCCAGGTTGGACCTGGTCATCTCTGGTACGGTGGCCAACCCTATCATAACCGGAGAAATTGAAGCCATCTCGGGAACGGTTTATTTTCAGGACCGCGATTTTAATGTCATAAGGGGCAGGTTGAGCTTTTTTAATCCCTTGGTGATAGACCCGTATCTTGATTTTCTTGGCGAGGCCTATGTCAAAGATTACCATGTCCTGTTCAGTCTTTCCGGACTGGTTAGCAACCTTAAACCGGAATTTTCTTCCTCACCCGCTCTACCGCAAGAAGAGATACTTTCTCTGCTGGCTCTGGGTGAGTCTTATCAGAGAAGGTATTCTTTTGATGCTACCCAGATGAGTACAGCTTCTCTTATTTCTTATGAACTGGCCAAAAAACCGGAGAGTCTGCTCAGTTTAGATCGTTTTCGCCTTGATCCCTTTCTTATGGGTACTACTTCAGAACTTACCGCCAGGTTAACGGTAGGGAAGAGGCTATCCAAGAATTTCTTGATTCTTTATTCCACTAATTTAGCCACGCAGAGGGAAGAGATTATCAGGTTAGAATGGGAATTGACCAGAGGCCTTTCTCTAATAGCCTTGAGAAATGAACTCGGCCGAGTCAGCTTAGACTTTAAGATCAGGAAAAGGTTTTAGATGAGAAAGAAGAGATTGCTACCTTTGCCAGTCTTTTTGCTGCTTATAACAGCTGTAGTCTATGCCTCTGGAATAACGGTCAAGATAAAAAAAATTTCCCTGGTGGTAGATGGTCAGCCAGGAGAACCAGAGTTGTTGAGCATAATAGGCCTTAAACCCGGAGATGATTTTTCAGATTTCAAAGTTGATCAGGCCTTAAAACGATTGTTAAGCACTGGGCTTTATGCCTCGGGAGAGGTTTACTGGACTCCAGACCCTCAGGCAGAACTTATCTTTATACTGGCCAAAAATCTGTTCATTGGGAATCTAGACATTTCTGCCCCAAAAGAGATTAAGAAGCGAA
This sequence comes from Candidatus Aminicenantota bacterium, assembly GCA_014359965.1. Taxonomy (GTDB): domain Bacteria; phylum Acidobacteriota; class Aminicenantia; order Aminicenantales; family Saccharicenantaceae; genus Saccharicenans. Next base: position 3,162 of record JACIYK010000013.1, on the reverse strand, counting down.
TTAATAGCGAAATCCTGACTCTTAAGAAAGGAAACATTTTTCATGAGGGCTCGAAAGAGAAAATTATCCAGGAACTGACTAGGATATTGGAGGAAGAAGGCTATTATGCCAGGGATATTGAGTTTAAAGTGGAAAAAATGTCCGGAACTGACCTAGTTAATATTTCCATAAAAATTCCCGACTTAAAGAGGATGAGGCTGAGAAAAATTATTTTTTCAGGCGTTTCTGCCGAGAAAGAGCTGCAGCTCAAAGATAAGCTTGGGTTAAAAGTAGGAGATTTTTACCTTCCCCAAAAGGTAGAGAAAGGCCTGGCAAAAATTAAAAAATCTTACCAGGAACTGGATTTCAAGTGGGCAGAGGTAAAAGCTCAGATAGAAAATTACGACCCCGAACAGGGATTAGTTGACCTGCTCATAAAGGTTGTGCCTGGCATCAGGATAAAAATTGATATAAAAGGTGCTGACCTCTCTCCCAAAATTCTGGAAAGGGTGTGGGAACAGAAAGTGTTTGAAGAATGGGCGCTATCTGAAGGGGAGGCAATTATTCTAAAACATTTAAGAAGGAAAGGTTATTTGTTTGCTAGTGTGCGTCCGCATCTTAATAGAACAGAGGAGGAACTGCAAGCAGTTTATGAAGTAACGACGGGGCCTCGCCTGAAAATTAAGCCAATTGTCTTTAAAGGCAACCTTACTTTTAGGGAGAGCGAACTAAAAAAGAATTTGGGAATTCCCAGTAAATTTCTTTTTTTGCCTTATTTGGATGGTCAGGAACTTTATGAACTAATAGAGAAGATAAAGTTTTTTTACGAGACCAGGGGATTTCCCCAGACCAAAGTTGTCCTCAACTTTATCAGACAGGACAGTGCAGTCAAACCCGTTTATTATATTGAAGAGGGGCCACGCCTGCTGATAAAAAGTCTGGAAATTCAGGGTGCTGAATTGCTTAACCCCGCTGAGTTAATGAATGAAATAGAAACGCGTCCAGGCCAACCTTATTTCCGTCCTGAACTGCAAAAAGACCTGGAAAGAATCAACCTATTCTACCTGAATCATGGCTTCAGGGGGATGCAGTTTAACCTTGAGACCACGGTTGATAAGAACAATAACGTCGATGTGGTGATCAGAATAGACGAAGGCAGGAGGTACAGAGTTGAAAATATCTTTATTACCGGTAACCGCTTAACCAGCCGGCGATTAATTCAAAGAGAAATAAAGTTAAAACCGGGAGATTGGGCTTCCTATCAAAAACTTCTGGAAACAAGACGCGGCCTGGACAACCTGGGTGTTTTCTCAGAAGTAAAAATTGAAGAAGTACCAGCCAGTGAGCAAACTTTGAACCTTTCTATCCAGCTTAAAGAAGGAGAGCAGAATTTTGCCGGGCTGGGGCTTGGTATTGAAACCAGAGAAGAGCTTCGCTCGGTTGTTCTATGGGAAAACCTGTTTAGTCCGAGGGTTACGGCTGAATACATTCGCTACAATATTTTCCGAAATGCCAGCCAGTTGAGTTTTGTAGGGCAGTTTTCTCTGGCTGAAAAAAGGCTGGTGGTCAACTGGCAGCAGCCCTATATTTTCGGGTTGAAAATGAGAACTTATCTGAGTGGCTATGTAGAAAAAGAAGACCGGACGAGTTTTAGCTATGAACGCCGGGGCTTTGTGGCCTCAACCCGAAGGGGATTACCGGCTAATTTCAGCCTTCTGCTCTCTCTTGGGACCTTAAAGACCCGTTTGACCAATTTAAAGATTTCTGAATCGCAGGTGGAACGGGAAAGATTACCTTATTCTATTGCTTTTGGCTCGGTGACCCTGATAAAAGATAACCGGGATGATAGTTTTAACCCTCAGAAAGGCTATTTTTTCAGTCTGGCTTTTGAGCGTGCTTACCCTCTCTTCCAGACGGAATCAAATTTCAGAAAATTATTCGGCAAATTCCAGTATTTTTATCCGTTGACCACCAGCGTTAATTTTTATGCTACTATTCGTCTGGGAACAGCCTGGGGACTGGTGCCCATACCGGAAAGATTTTTTGGCGGGGGTAGCAATTCTTTCCGGGGTACAGGATTTGAAAGACTTGGACCGGAAGACCCGGAATCAGGTCTGCCGCTGGGTGGAAAAAATATTTTCCTGATCAACATGGAAACAAAATTCTTGCTGTTGAAAAGGCTGCCGAATCTTTACGGAGCAGTGTTTTATGATGTCGGCAATGTTTTTGCTGAGCCCGGAGATTTCAATTTTTTAAAATTACAACAGGCTGTTGGTCTGGGGTTGAGATACCGTACCCCCCTTGGTCCCGTACGCTTTGATATCGGCTGGAACCTTAATCCACCTGACGGAAGATGGCGCCCACTGTTTTTCCTCTCCATTGGAAACATGTTTTAGGCAGTTAAGATGCAGGCAAAAAGAGACATCAGGCAAGATCTTTTTAGGTTGTTGGTTTTATTCGCTTTTTGTGCGTGTAGTTTTGGTTTTGTTTCTCTGGCGGACCAGGTAATGGTAAATTGTGTGCTGGCCACGGTCAACGAAAAGCCGGTTACACTTTTTGATTTGAAGGTAATTAGAGCTTTTGATCTGATTTCCGAAGCGCAGGAAGGAATTTATGATCAGCGGGAAAAATATTTAGAAGTGTACGTTGACCAGCTACTCGTGCGGGAACTGGTCCGAGAGCAACTTAAGGTAACAGAGGTGGAAATTGCCCAAGAGTTAAAAAAAATTAAGGAGAGATTGGGAGAGCAGGTTTTTCACAGCAAGTTGCTGCAACTGGGCTTGAGGGAAGGAGATTTGAAGATTTATCTTGAGGGGAAAATTCTGTTTGATAAGGTTATTGGTTCCAGGTTTACCCAGAAATCTTACGTTTCTTTGCAAGAAATTGAAGAATATTACCAGAACGAGTATGTTCCCCAGCAGCAGGCTAACGGACAAAAGCCAGCAGAATTATTACATGTGCTGGTTGAACTGGAGGAGAATTTACAGAAAATAAAGAGAAGGAAAGAAATTAGGGAATGGATGCAGGAATTAAGGCAGCGTGCTGATATAATTGTTAACTCAGATTGTCTGAAAAAAATTGAACAACAGGAGGAAAAATGAAAAAGCGAGCTTTTCTTTTTCCTGGGCAAGGCTCTCAGTATGTTGGCATGGGCAAGGATTTTTATGAAAAGAGTGAGGTGGC
>JACIYK010000129.1 GCA_014359965.1 Candidatus Aminicenantota bacterium | reverse complement strand
GAATTAAGCCATCTCCAGATAAAATCTGGAAACCTGAAATATCTCATTGAAGAAAAAATAGCCATAGCAGCTGAAGCCCAGCTCCAGGCAGAAAGGCTTAATGTTTCGGTCGAAAGCCTGGAATATAAGATACCGAGCAAACAGGCAAAGCTAGATGGGAATTTTAAAGGCAGAAGCGGAGATGGTGGTAACTATTTTTATTTTACTGGCCAAAAAGGAGTCTGGGACGAGAAAGCAGGCCGGCTGAAAGCCGAGGAACTGACCATAAGCCTGCCCTGGCTCCAGATTCAGGGCCAGGGGGGAGAGGTTTTTTTCGAAAAAGGAACTGGAAATTTCAAAAACATAAAGCTTTATAGTTTTTGTTATATTAAAGCCCGGGATGAGCGAAAAAAGGCTGAATGGCAGGAAATTGAAGTTCTGTCAAATCGGGTTGAGATTGGAAACCGTGACGAGCTGATTATTGTTCACTCTAACGGAAAATTTGAACTGAACGGAAAAGGTCATGACTCAGCTATGCAGGCTACAGGAAAAAACCTGTGCTTTAATTTCAATAAACAGAAAATCCTGGAGAAAATACGGGCCAGCTACGGATATTTTAAATTTATCAGGAAGGGTGGCCAGGAGGTGGCGTTGAACGGAGAGGAAGTTGAGTATGAAACCGCCAAAGGCGATGTATTCCTCAGAGGTCAGGTTTTGGGGTTGTTTAAAGATTATAAAATTGAGGCTGATGAATTAAGATTTAACCTTCAGGACGGTTCTTTTATATCTTCAGCATTTCTAATGAGGTGCCGCCCCAGTTTTTTCTCAGAAAAGATACTGCTTTTCAACCAGGAAAAAGATATTTACCTTAGTGGTGAAAAAATAACAGGTTCTGAGGAGCTGGTGCTGGCCTCAGGTGAGGTAAGAGTATGGCAGGAAAATCAAATGCTTAGGGCCGGGAAAATGAACCTGAGCCGGAAAAAGGCGAACCTTTTCCTGGAAGAAAAGGTTCAGGTAAATTGCTCAAAGAAGTCCGGGGCGTCGGGGAATAAAAAAATATTTTTAACTGCTGACAGAGTACATTTTCTATTCAGGGATCAAAGAATTCAGGCTGAAGGCCGAGTGGCCATGGATTTTGCTGATCTGGGCTTCCAAGGGCCGAAGATGATGATTAATTTAGACTCGGCCGATGAGGAAAAACTGATTTCTCTTGAACTACAGGGAGCATCAGAAGTTAAGTGGAAAGAATACCTGGCCCGCGGGAAAAGAATTATTTATCAGGCAGATAAAGAGAGTCTGGAAATATCTGCCTCACCAGAATTAATAACAAAAGAAGGCCATAGAGTAGAAGCAGCTAAATTGACTTTGTTTTTAGCGGATGATAGAATTCTAGTAGAAAACAGGGAAAAAGAGAGGTCGAAGGTCATCATTGTTGGGGGAAAATGAACCTTCTTCAGACAGTTGGGTTGCGGAAAAAATTCGGCCACCGTCTAGTGGTAGATGACCTTTCCCTTGAAGTTAGGTCTGGCGAAAGAGTAGGGTTACTCGGGCCCAATGGCGCTGGCAAGACGACGGCCTTTTACATGATCATCGGTCTCCTTGAACCGGACAAAGGTAAGATATTGCTCAACGGTCAGGATCTGACAGAAGAACCGGTTTTCCAGAGAGCACGAAAAGGACTAGGGTTTCTCTCTCAGGGGTCTTCAGTTTTCCGGGGGTTGACGGTAGAAGAGAATCTTCTCCTGGTTTGGCAAAACCTGGGAAACAAACCCTCAGCCCAGGACCCGGCAGAGAAAATAAAGAATGTCCTTAAAGATTTTGGTTTACTGCCCCAGGCCCGGCTTAAAGCCAGCCATCTTTCCGGCGGAGAAAGGCGCAAGCTGGAAATAGCCAGAGCCATGATTAGAGAACCGCGGTTTTTGCTCTTGGATGAACCTTTTTCTGAGCTGGACCCAAAGTCTGTGGCTGACCTGCAGGAAATAATCATCAAGCTTAAAGAAAAGGAAGTTGGCATTTTGCTGACTGACCATAGAATAAGAGAAGCAGTGACAATTTTGGACAGGATTTATATAATCAATAAAGGGAAAATTGTGGCTGAAGGAAAGCCTGAGGAAGTTTTGGAAAAACAGGAAGTCCGTGAGATATACCTCGGCCAGGAATTTCGTCTATAAAATAAGAAGAGCATGATTAAACAGAAGCTTGACCAGAAGCAAGTCCAGAAATTAGTCCTGGCTCCTGCTCTGCAACAGGCTATCAAACTGCTTCAATTGACTAACCTAGAACTCCAGGAAGTAGTAGATGCCGAGCTGGAAGAGAACCCCGTGCTGGAAATTGATGAAAGGCAGGATGAGGCCGCTGCTGCGGATCAGGAGCTTATTGAGGCAGAAACCACGCCGGAAGGTGAAGAGGGCAGGGTTTCTCAGGAGGATGAACTGGACGAGATTATTTTTGCTGCCGGGTTCCAGGACTATCTAGAAGATGAGCCGCCCCATTTCGGGTATGAAGAGAGAGAAGAGGTTAATTATGAAAACATCATTTCCAAACAGCCCACTCTCTGGGAACATCTAAACTGGCAGGCTAATCTAACTTTCAATGAACCAGAAGAGCTGGAGATAGCCGAATTTATCATCGGCAATATTAATGAGGATGGCTATCTAACTCTTTCTGTAGAGGAAATAGCTGGCCAATTACAGAAACCTGTGGAAAAAGTAGAAGAAGTAAGAGAAAAAATTAAAATGCTTGACCCGCCTGGTTGCGGCAGCTTAAATCTAAAAGAATGCCTTCTGGCTCAGATGGATTCATTGAATTTGCAGGATGAAGTGGCCAGGAGAATTGTTGCTGAGTACTTGCCGTTGCTGCAAAAAGCAGACCTGCTGGAACTTTCCAGGATTTTAGGTCTGGAAATGTCCGAGCTAAAACTGCACCTGGACCTGATTAAAAACCTGGATCCAACTCCAGGAAGAAAATATAGCGAAAGCAAAGATATTTATGTGGTGCCTGATATTTTTGTCGTCAAGGAAGATGGCGAATGGAAGGTTTATCTGAATGAAGAAGGTCTACCGCGTTTGAAGCTTAACAGTTATTACCAACAGCTTGCCCGCTCTGGCCTCCAGAATGATCAGGAAACATCACGCTTTCTGAAAGAGAAAATTAAAAAAGCCATCTGGTTTATTCGCAGTCTGGAGCAAAGGCACCGGACTATCTACCGGGTAGCTACCTACATAGTAAATAAACAGAAGGATTTTTTGGAAAAGGGAATAGATTTTCTCAAGCCCATGACCTTGATAGAAGTGGCTAGAGAGATGGGGTTGCATGAATCAACCATCGGTCGGGTAGTGGCCAATAAATACATGATGACCCCGCGGGGACTTTATCCCTTAAAGTTCTTTTTTCATAAATCTCTAAGCGGTGTATATGGCGAAGAGATTTCCTCTTTGAGGATAAAGGAACGGATTAGAAAATTAATAGAAAACGAAGATAAAAATAACCCTCTGAGCGATGATGAGATTGTAGAGATTCTCAGCCGGGAAAAAATTCAAATTGCCCGTCGGACAGTAGCTAAATATCGCGACCAGCTTGGCATTCCTTCTTCACATATAAGGAAAAAGAAATTTTTAATTGAGGAGGTAAAATGATCGTTAATTTTACAGCCAGGCATACAGAGCTTACAGATGAAATCAAAGAATACTGCCAGAAGCGGTTGAAAAGGATGGAGAAAATTCTTCAAGATGTGCAGGAAATAGATATTATCCTAAGCGAAGAAAAGAGCCGGAAAAAGGTAGACCTCCAGGTCAAAAGAAAGGGCGAAGATTTTGTTGTTTCAGAAGAAACGACAGATATTTTTAATTCTTTGAATAAGGTTTTTGACAGTTTGGAGAAGAAAATTGTTAAGGAAAGAAGAAAACTTATCCAGAAGCGCAGAAGAGGAGCCAGCAAGGAAGAAACGATGATGACCACGGAACCCCGCCCTTCGCTCCCTCGGTTAGTTAACTTCCCCTATTATTCTGACAAACCAATTTCTGTACAAGAAGCCCTGATGCAGCTTGAAGAAGGAAAAAAAGAAGTTTTTCTCTTCAAGAAAGAAGAGGGAGAAGGCTGGGCGGTGGTTTTTCGGAGAAGGGATGGGAATATCGGGCTGGTTGACCCGGAAGCCTGATTAAGCTAACTTATATATTGCTTAATTTTAAGGCTGGAAAGAGAAATAACCGGCTGAAGGAGTATATAAGTCGTGAGATTATCAAACATTATCAAGGATAACACCATCCTCATGGAAATGAAGGCCAGAGAAAAACAACAAGCACTGGAAGAAATGGTCAGCTTTTTAAAAAAGAATAAAATCCTGATCAGCGACAAAGAAGTAGTGGAGAAATTAAACCAGAGAGAGGCTCTGGGCAGCACAGCCTTGGGAGATGGTATTGCCATCCCGCACTGTAAAGTCAAAAATGTAAAAAATCCCATCTTGTTAATAGGAATTGCACCAGCTGGAGTTGATTTTGGAGCACCTGATGGGAAGCCGGTTAGAATCTTTTTCCTTTTGATTTCTTCACCTGAAGACCCCAGCCTGAACCTGCAAATTCTGGCCCTTATTGCACAACTGGTTAGAAAATCACCACACCTTAAAGAACAGCTTTTACGGGCTCAAAGCGCCCAGGAAGTGCTGGAGGTCATCAAAGAACTGGAAGAAAAGGTTTAATGCCAGCCCAAGGGAAAAAAGAAAAGATTCCGAGAGAGAAGCGACCTGCACCAGCCAAATCCTCTGCTGTCGATAAAGCTGGACCCGTTTCTCAGGTCGTCATCTCTGCCGGGCTGCTAAAAATTTTCGGAGTAGGGACGCTCATCATCGGTGATAGTGGTATTGGCAAAAGCGAAAGCGCTTTGGAACTTATCGCTCGCGGGCATAAATTCGTCTCCGATGATGTGGTGGAAATCTTCAAGGACGAACAGGGACGTTTACACGGTCGTTCTCCAAGGCTGACTCGTAATTTTATGGAAATTAGGGGGCTTGGTATCATTAACATTAAAGAAATATTTGGGCCCTCCTCCATTCTAGAAGAAACGAGAGTGGACCTGGTTATCAGGCTGAAGAATTGGAGCAAAAAAATGGAGATAGATCGCCTCGGGCTTCAGTTCCCGGAAGATTATGTCCTGGCCGGAGTGCGGATACCTCAACTTCACATACCGGTAGCTCCCGGACGCAATATTGCCACCCTGATTGAAGTGGCCTGCCGGGTCTATCTTCTGCGGCAGAAGGGTTATCAGGCAGCCCAGGATATCGTTGACCGCATAGAGAAAAAAATGGCCAAGAGAAAATGAAAAATGAAAACGCAAAACCCCGCTGATTTTATCGTGGTCACTGGTTTGTCAGGATCAGGAAAAACAGTGGTCAGCCGCTACCTGGAAGATGTTGGGTATTATTGTGTTGATAACCTGCCCGCTAAACTTATTCCCGAGCTGGTACATCTCTGGCAGAGAAGGGAAGTTGGAATAGATAAAATTGCTCTGGTAATTGATATCCGAGAGCCAAATTTTTTGAAGGAATTCCCCGCTGTCCTGAAAAAATTGAAAATAAAACCGTTTGTGCTTTTTCTGGAGGCTTCGGATGAGGCTCTGGTCAAGAGGTTCAGCGAAAGCCGTCGCCCCCATCCGCTGGCTTCGAAAAAATCCATTCTGGAAGGAGTAAGGCTGGAAAGAAAAAAGCTGGCCAAGATTAAAGCTATGGCCGATGAGGTCATTGATACCACCGGCTTGAATCTTTCTCAGTTGAAAGAAGAGATAAGCAAACAGGTTCTAAAGCAGCAAAGACAGCTGCAAATTAACGTGGTTAGCTTTGGTTATAAATATGGTCTGCCGTTAGATTCGGATCTGGTTTTTGATACCAGGTTTCTGCCCAACCCTTATTATGTGGATGAATTGCGCGAGCTGAATGGTCTGACAAAAAAGGTTCGCGATTTTGTTCTGGATTCAGAAATGAGTGAAAAATTCATTGACCGTCTCACCAGCTTTATTGAATTTCTTATCCCCGAGTTCATTAAAGAAGGCAAAAGCACTCTGACTATCTCTATAGGCTGCACTGGTGGGCGGCATCGCTCGGTGGTTATAGCCGAGGTTCTGGCAGATTATCTGGAGAAGAAAAAGCTAAAGGTTAAAATAATTCACCGTGATATTTATAAATAACGAAGAATCAGCTAAAATATGAAAAAGATAAGTTTCGGACAGGCGAGATGATTGGTGGAGTAATCGTTTCCCATGGCAAACTGGCTGAGGAACTGCTGAATGCTCTGACTATCATCCTTGGTGAAGCGCCAAACATAGAGGCTATTTCTATCGGCTGGTATGATGATGTGGATGAATCCAAGAAAAAGATAAGCCAGAGTATTAAAAGAGTAGACCAAAAAAATGGAGTGATTATTTTTACCGACATGTTTGGCGGGACGCCTTCCAATCTCAGCTTTAGTTTTTATGCGGAGAATAAAGTAGAAATCATTACCGGGGTTAACCTCCCCATGTTGATAAAATTTGTTTCCTTGCAAAGAAACAACAACCTTAAAGAGGTAGCGAAAAAAGTCGTGGAACAGGGCAAAAAAAACATCCATCTGGTAAGTGCCCTGTTAAATTCCAGAAGCAAATAAATGACCCATGCTGGAAAAAAAAATTGTTATTAAAAACAAACTTGGCTTACACGCCCGGGCAGCGGTCAAGTTTGTCAATTTAGCCAATCGGTTTAGTTCTTCGGTCAAGATAATTAAAAACAATACAGAAGTTGACGGCAAGAGCATACTGGGAATCCTGACCCTGGCGGCTTCTCAGGGAACACCCATCAAGCTGGTGGTCAACGGCCGGGATGAAGGTCAGGCCATGCAAGCCCTGTGCGAGCTGATTAACAATAAATTTGGAGAGGAAGAGTAGCATGGAAGTCATCAGGCTGCGGGGCATCGGTGTCTCTCCCGGTATTGCTATGGGTGAGGCCATGCTGACAGAAAGCGTGGTGTTTACTTCCCGAAGAGAAGTTATTCCTGAAGATCAGGTAGAAGAAGAGTTGCGCCGGCTCCGCCGAGCAGTGGAAAGAACCAAAGCCGAAATTAAAACCCTCAAAGACAGTATTCAGAGTCAGGTGGGAGAACAACAGGCTTTTATTTTTGATGCCCATTTACTGATTCTGGACGACCGGATGCTGCTTTCTAATCTGGAAAAAGTAATAACCGAAGAAAAAGTTAAAGCCGAGTGGGCCATTTCTCAGGTTAACAATTATTTTACCGAGCTCTTTGATTCTCTTGAAGATGAGTATTTTAAGCAGAGGAAAACCGATATTTCTGATGTTCTAGCTCGGGTGTACCGCAATCTGGAAAGAAAAAAAGAGAAAAAGGAAGAATTAGATAATCCAATTATTCTGGTAGCCCA
>JACIYK010000128.1 GCA_014359965.1 Candidatus Aminicenantota bacterium | reverse complement strand
TTATCTGGACGGTACTTATCTTATAGACCCTGACGGCAGTGGCCCGGCCAGCTCTTTTTCTATCTACAACCCCGATTTTAATTACAAATCGCTCAGAGGAACTGTTGTTCTCCGATGGGAATACCGCCTGGGCTCTCTGCTTTACCTGGTCTGGACCCAGAACCGGGCTGATTATTCTAACCCGGGAGACTTCTCTCTGGGACGGGACCTGAGAAATCTGTTCACCTCTCCTGGCGATAACGTTTTTCTGCTCAAAATAACCTACAGGTGGAATTTATAAAGTCCAATTGCCGGATTTTCAGAGAAAGTTTTATTTCAAAACAATGAAGCCATGATAGCCCGGTTTAAACTCTGCTCCTTTCTGGCCGGTAGGGGCTGTTTTCAAAATATCCAGCCTGAAAAACTCAACCTGTAATTTGGGTCTAAGATATATGGCTAAAAATCGTAACAAGGCCATTGAAAAAATGCCCTGGATAACAGTCTTTCTGCTAATCATCTCCAACGTCTTTATGACCTTTTCCTGGTACGGCCATCTGAAATACAAAAATTTGCCCCTGACCAAGGCCATAATTTTTATTTGGATAATTGCCTTTCTGGAATATTGCTTCCAAGTTCCGGCTAACCGTTTTGTCTATGGCAAGCTCAATGCGGCCGAGCCCAAAACTATCCAGGAAATAATTACCCTGACCATTTTTTCGGTTTTTTCTATTCTATATCTCAAAAAAGAATTCCGCTGGAATTATTTGGTGGGGTTCTTCTTTATTGTCCTGGCTGGCTTTCTTCTCTTCAAAAAATAGGGGCCGGCGGCTATATAATTATCCAGTAGCAATGTGTCTATAATACTTGATGATGTATTTTTCCTGCACGGCATAAGACCAGTGCACATCCCTGATAAACCTGGCCGCTTCCTCTTTGTTTCCTTCTCTAATGTACTTAATCAGCTGGTTATGTTCTTCTATTGAGGCTTCTTCCCATTCTTTCACAAAGCCTTCCGGCCGGGGAAAATCATAAAGTCTTTTCTTCAGGTTGTTGACAATCCTCATCAATTTTTCATTGCCACATAGATTGAGGTAGGTGTTGTGGAAGTTGAGGTTCTTTTCGTAGTATAGGTCAAAATCGTCAGCCTCAATAGCCTGTTTCATCTCCCGGTTCATCTGTTCCATGTACTCAATTTCCTTCTGGCCCATAACTCCCATGGCCTTGATAATGGCCATACTCTCCAAAGCGCCTATTATCTCGTAATAATTTTTTATATCCTCTACCGTCAGCTGGTTCACTACCACCTTTCGCCGCGGCAAAATGGTGACAAAATCTTCACTTTCCAGCTGTAACAGAGCATCACGTAGGGGTGTGCGGCTTACTCCCAGCTTTCGAGAAGTTTCTTCCATGTCAATCACTGAACCAGGTAATATCTCACCACGACGCATCTGTTCCCGGAGAAAATCATACACTTGTTCTTTTAAAGACTTTACGTTGAGTACCGGTTTATCATACATAGTTATTTCTCCCTTCTAAAATGGTCTTAACTATTATAATAATCAATATTTTCCGCCGTGATTATATCTATCTGCATCATTATTTTATCCCTGACCTCCTCATCCAGAACCACTTTTCTGAAGAGAGAGTATATGCCTTCGTAACCCTGGCGTTCAGATTGCTGGCTGATTAAAAAATCGATGATGCCATTCTTCAAGAGCTTTACATTCGGTGGAATTGGGTCATAGCCGATTAATACTAACTTTTTCTGGCTGGCGTAATCTTTCCACCAGTCTGCCACCTTATGAGTCATGGCGTTGGTGACAAATATCCCGCCCAGATCCCGGTTGCGGTGGTAGACATTATCCAGAAATTTTCTGGTTTTATCGGCTGACCAGCGGCCATCTATTTCCACCATAACTATTCCTATGCCGGATTGTCCATCAATCCCTTTGATAAACCCGTCAATTCTTTCGGCAATGTGATAATCCTCAGGCAGGACTTTAACCACCAGTACTTTGCCCTGGGGATGAGCCATGGTCTTTTTCATCAATTGTGAGGCCAGAATACCACTTTGGAGGGCATCCTGGCCTATGAAAGCCAGGGGTTTTAACCCTGGTAGATGAGAATCAAAAAACACCAGAGGAAGATCATCAGGCAATTCCTGCATCAGGTCTGCAAAGCTTTTGGGCAGGACCGGTGCAGCCAACAAACCATCCAGGTCTTTTTTCTTTTTCTTAATTTTCTGTCCAGCCAAGGCCACAGATTTTTCCTGGTAGCGGTCAAAGAAAAAGTAGCTGACCTGAACCCGATGAGAAGACAGTTCCTGCTGGGCCCTCTCTATGCCCCTTAATGGCAAAGCCCAGTAACCGCTGTCCTGCTGTGGCCTGGGCATCAGGACCCCAAAGCAAAAAGTCTTTCTCAATTTCAGGTTTTTGGCAAAAATATTAGTCCGATAATTAAGTTTCTTAATGGCTTCCAGAACCCTTTTTTCAGTTTCCGGATGTACCCGGCCACGCTTATGCAAGACGCGGTCTACAGTTCCAATGGAAACCCCGGCTTTTCTGGCGATATCTTTTATGGTAACGATGGTTTGCCCTCTTACTTAATTTCTAAGATAATTGCTTATCAAATTGAAAGAAAAATTACAATATTTTTTTTGGATTTTCTATTTTTATCAAAATAAAAAAGATGACGAGCCCTCCTCTCGCTTAGAAGCGCCTGAATCAATACCCCAGGCTTCTTTTCAAGCGCTCATATTCCCGCCAGATTTCATACGGAATGTGACGCCCAAATTTGTTTAAAAAATCCTTGATTTCTTCAAGCTCTGTTTCCCATTCTGCGGGGTTTATGCTAAATAATTCTTCTAAATTTTCTTCCGGGATATTCAATCCGGTAAGGTCTAGGTCTTTTTTTTCTGGTACCAGACCGAGCGGTGTTTCTTTAGCTCCTGCCCGTCCGTTGACGCGTTCAATAATCCATTTTAGAATCCTGATGTTCTCACCAAAACCGGGCCAGAGAAATTCTCCCCTTTCGTTGCGCCGGAAAGCGTTTATGGAATAAATTCGCGGCGGCTTGCTCATCAGCCGTCCCATGTTAATCCAGTGCCGGAAATAATCGCCCATGTTGTAACCGCAGAAGGGCAACATAGCCATGGGGTCGCGCCTGAGAACACCAACTTTCCCGGCCGCGGCCGCGGTCGTTTCTGACCCCATCCTGGCTCCCATGAATACCCCGTGCTCCCAGCTGAAGGCTTCTGTTACTAGCGGTATCAAACGACTGCGCCGGCCACCAAACAAAATAGCGGAAATGGGCACTCCCATGGGATTGTCATATTCTCTGGATAAAGTCGGGCAATTGTAAATGGAAACCGTGAAGCGGGAATTCGGATGAGCCGCCGGTGTTCCCTGGCCGGGCTTCCACGGCCGCCCCTGCCAGTCTACCATGTTTTTCGGTATCGGGCCATCCAGCCCTTCCCACCACGGAGATATAGTATCCAGGTCCAGCCCGACGTTGGTAAAAAGCGTCGGATAAAACTTAGAGTTGTGCAGGGTCCGGATCATGTTGGGGTTAGTCTTCATAGAAGTACCCGGTGCCACGCCGAAAAAACCTGACTCCGGGTTTATGGCATACAAACGTCCGTCGGGTCCTATGTTCAACCAGGCAATATCATCGCCGATGGTCCACACCCGATACTCCGGCAAAGCTGATTCCAGCATGGCAAAATTAGTTTTCCCGCAAGCGGAGGGAAAAGCACCGGCAATATAAGTTACGTTTCCGTGGATATCCTCCACTCCGATAATCATCATGTGCTCAGCCAGCCAGCCGTATTTCCGGCCAAGCCAGGAAGCAATACGCAGGGAAAAGCATTTCTTACCCAGCAGGGCGTTTCCGCCGTAACCTGAGCCGATGCTCCAGACCAGGTTTTCTTCCGGAAAATGCATTATGTAACGTTTGTTGGGGTCAAAGTCGCCCACAGTATGAATGCCCTTAACAAAATTTTCGGAGTTGCCAATTTTTTCCAGAATTTTTTTGCCCAGTCTGGTCATTATTCTCATACTCACAGCCACGTAGGAAACATCGGTAATCTGGACGCAGGCTTTAGCATAGGGAGAATCAGGATGCCCCATCATGTAGGGCAGGACATACATTGTCCGACCACGCATTGCCCCGCGGGAGAGTTTGGTCAGGAGCTTTTTAGCCTCCTCTGGTGCCATCCAGTTATTGTTTGGACCAGTGGTTTCCCGGTCAGAATGGCAAACGTAAGTCAGATGTTCTGTCCTGGCCACATCAGTGGGGTGACTGCGATGAAGGTAAGCTTTGGGCCAGAGCGTCTGGTTGAGCTCCAGGAAAATGTCGTGCTGTTCAATCTTTTCCTCCCGCATCCCCATCTCAATGATGCGTCTGGCTTCGCCTTCCGAGCCGTCACACCAGTAAATGTTTTTAGGCTGAAGAAGTTCAGCCTGTTTTTCCACCCATTTTTCTACGGCTGTGGCCATGTCTCTTCCCCACTGAATTTTACTTGAAACACTCTAATAGCATACGAGAATTTATTTGTCAAAATCAGCCCGTTTATAAAAATTTCGGTAATTTTAAAATTTGTCAAATCAAGACCTTTTTAATAAAATTTATATTGCCCAAAGAAAAACTACTGGGGAGGAGAAGATGAAGCCTAACTCTGTCTTGATCAGCCTTACCTTGTTACTAAGTCTAATTTTTAGTCCTCCATTTTCTGCCAGCTTTCAGGGCAGTAAAGTAATTAAATTACCGGCACCCGACCTCTCGGGTGGCAAACCTTTAATGCAGTGTCTCAAGCTACGGCAGAGCTCCCGGGAATTCAGCCCGGAAAAACTTCCACTGGAGGTACTTTCTAATCTTCTGTGGGCGGCCTATGGTATTAACCGTCCTGAGTCAGGCAAAAGAACCGCACCTTCTGCAGTGAACTGGCAGAACATAGACCTTTATGTGGCCACCGCCGATGGGCTATTTCTGTATGAAGCCAAACAACATGCTCTGCGGCAGGTCCTGGACCATGACATTCGGGCTTTGACCGGAACGCAGGACTTTGTAAAAATTGCGCCGGTTAACCTGATTTATGTTGGCGACTATGCCAGAATTCCTCGCGGTACCGACGAAGATAAAAAGTTTTATTCAGCCGCGCACACCGGCTTTATTTCTCAGAATGTTTACCTGTTCTGTGCTTCTGAAGGCCTGGCCACGGTGGTACGCGCTTTGATTAACAGAGAAGAACTGGCGAAAGCCATGAAGCTTCGCCCCGAACAACACATTATGCTGGCTCAATCAGTCGGCTACCCAAAAAATAGAGATTAAGACGGTCTGGCAATAAATAACTGGTTAAAGATAAACAAACCTTAGAGAAAAAGGATAACGTTTCTAAATTTTTACCCCTGGAGATAGTCAGAAAAAGAAGAAAACTGGCAGGCATGCTGGCTAGAAGTCCTTTTAATCTTTGGCCGATTGAATCCAAACTTTTTAGCCTGGCTTTCTTTTCAGCCACACGGCCATCTCCCAGGCTCCACGGTTAGCCCAGGCATAGTAAGGTATGAGGAACAGGTTTTGTTTCCTGACTTCGTTTCCTCTCTCATCTACCACCAGTCCACTTCCGGTAATCACGCCAATTCCACCCATCAAATCATTCCTGAACCATTGCTGCAAGCGGCTGGAATCAGGCAGGGCTAAATTCAGGGCTGTCCCGCCGTTATCGATTCCCTCTGCACAAAAAACTATCGGACCACGCTCCACCGCTACCCGGTTGCGGTTTTCCATCACTTTCTCGTTGGCCAGGACTCTTTTTATGTCCATTGGAAAAAGAATTTCCACGACGTCTCCTCTTTTCCATTTTCTTTTAAGCCTCAGGTACCCGCAGTCAACTTCTACCGGAATATTTTTTCTGTTGACCCTGACTAAAACTTTGCTCTCTCTTTGTTCCAGGTAACGGTATAAATCACTGGGTACCGGCTTTCCCTGAGCCCAGCCAGGAATCCGCAAGCACAGGGCAAACTCTCTTACCCGCGAAGGGTTAATTCCTAACTTAACCGAACCCAGCCAGGGATACCTGGTTTCCTGGATGATTTCCAGCCTGGCTCCTTTATATTCAAAATTAGCTATGGAACTTACATACAGATTAACGAATACCTCATCATCAGAATAGGCATAAATATATCCAGGGAAAGTAGCCAAAAAACGGGCGGCATTAGCCGGGCAACAGGCTACTTCAAACCAGCTGCTCCGTTCATACTTTCCGGAAGAAGCTAGCGGATTCTGGTAGAAAAACTTATCACCGGTAAAACCAACACCAGAAATAAGGCCGTTGTAAATAATTCTTTCCAGCACATCCACGTAACGGCCGTCACCTTCCAGTTGAAACAGCCTCTGATTCCAGAAAGCATTTCCCACGGAGGCGCAGGTCTCTGCATAGGCCATTAGATTGGGAAGTTCATACTCCGCACCAAAGGCTTCATACTCACTATTGGAACCTATACCTCCAGTCAGGTACATCTTCTTGCTTACCACATTTTCCCACAACCTTTTGCTTGCCTGAGCATACTCAGGCAACCCGAGCAGAGCCGCTACATCGGTCATGGCCATGTACATGTAGGTAGCCCTGACAGCATGTCCGACGGCTTCGGTTTGTTCCAGGACTGGTTTATGATTCTGAAGGTATTCTTCGGAATTGTAAATGTAAAAAGGCGAACTTTTAGGATAAACTTCTCCGCCGTGATAATGACCGCGCTCATCAAGGAAAAATCTGGCCAGCTTCAAATAATTTTCATTGCCAGTAACACGGTAAAGTTTGATTAGACCAATTTCCACTTCCTGATGACCGGGAAAAGCACGCTGCTTATCCGGCCCAAAAGTTTTTACCAGGAGATCAGCACTCTTTAAGGCTACTTCTAACAGGTTTTTCTCACCAGTCGCCTGGTAATAGGCCACTGCTGCCTCATAAAGATGGCCCAGGTTGTATAGCTCATGACTTACTCGGAGGTTTGACCAGCGTTCTTTGCCCGCTCCCGGCGCTGGATTCTTCGGATCAATAGTTCTGGTGGTATAAAGGTAACCATCTGGCTCCTGTGCCCGGGCAATAATCGCGGCTAGCTCATCAATTTTCTTTTTCAGTTCAGGGTCCGGGTTGGTCTTCAAGGTATAGGCCGCAGCTTCAATAGCTTTATAAACATCCGAATCATTGTACCTTTTCCCGGTATGCTTATCTTTTTTTAACCCGGCTGCTATCCGAAAGTTGTCCACTCTTCCGGTCTCTTCGTTCATTTTAAAAAGATAAGGGATAGTAACCAGGCGGTTAGTCTCCATCCTGGGCGCCCAGAATTCATCCGTGACCTTAACTTCCCAGAAATTCACCTGCTTGATGGAATAATCATGGGCTCACTTAGGTTCAT
>JACIYK010000127.1 GCA_014359965.1 Candidatus Aminicenantota bacterium | reverse complement strand
CCCTGCTTACTGCGTTGACAAACCACAACAAATCTGCTATTAAATCTGCGTTATGAGAATATCTACGAAATACTATCTCAAGTATTGCCTCACCAAAACCTGCCTGCATTGACCCTAACCTCCGTGAATCATCCCTTCTGAGAAGCTAAGGGGATTTTTCCATTTCCTGTCTTTTACCGTTTTTCCCATCTTCTCAGACCCGCGGGGATGATTTTAAAGTTCTTCTCTTTTTTTTCTTTGCTCTTCTTTACTTTGTTCACTACCGCCAAGGAGGTTAGAGATGGCCAGAAAAAATAAAAAAGAAAACAAGTTAAAAATCCTCATCCCGAAAGGCAGAATATTTTCCTCTGTCTCAAAACTTCTTCAGGAAACCAATCTCGTTCAGGAAATAAACGAACGTTCTTATTTCCCCATCTGTTCTGACCCAGATCTCGAAGCTAAATTGATGAAACCCCAGAATATTCCCAGGCTGATAGAAATCGGAGCCCACGACCTCGGTTTTACCGGTTATGACTGGGTAGTAGAAACAGAAGCTAAAGTTGAAGAACTGCTGGACCTGGGTTTAGACCGCGTCAAGATTGTCTCCGCCGCTCCCACCTCTTTCACCAAAGAACAACTAAAAGCACGAAAAATCATCGCCGCTTCCGAGTACGAAAACATTTCCAGAAATTATCTCAGAAAAGAAGGTTTTGATTTTCTGTTCCTCCGAACCTACGGTGCCACGGAAGCTTTCCCGCCTGAAGATGCTGACCTTATTATTGACAACATGGCCACCGGCCAGACCTTAAGAGAAAACGGCCTGAAAATAATTGATGAGATTTTCCCTTCTTCCACCAGACTAATTGCCAACCCAGCTTCTCTCACCACGCCCTGGAAAAAAGAAAAAATAGAGGAAATTTTAATGCTTATTACCTCGGTCCTCAACGCCCGACGCAGAGTTATGCTGGAGATGAACGTGCCGGCCGATAAACTTGAAGAAATAGTCCGGGTGCTTCCCTGCATGAGAGCCCCTACCGTCGCTCCCCTCTTCAAAGAAAGGGGCTACGCCGTGAAAGCAGCTGTCTTCAAAGAAGAAACTTCAAGGCTCATCCCGCTGCTTAAAAAACTCGGAGCCACGGACATCTTGGAATATGAATTCAGAAAGGTGGTCATCTGATGACTATCAAAGCTAAACTTAAAAAATTTCAAACCAGCAGCGAATATTCCATCCCCGACGCGGGCTCAAATTTAATCCGTTTGAACCTAAACGAGTCTGCTTACCCTTTGCCCGAACGGCTAAAAGAAAAAATCCTCAGCCGGCTTAAAAACGCTGCCTGGCATCTTTATCCTTCAGACCGCAACTTCAGCCTTCTCTCCAGACTGGCCAGCTACACTGGCCATCAGCCCGACGGTATTCTCTTGGGCAACGGCTCCAACGAACTCATCCAGACTGTAGCCTACGCCTGCTGCAGCGGCGGAGACACCCTGGCCACTCTCAAACCCGGTTTTTCCATCTACAAAAAAGTAGCCGAGCTTATAGACATTAAAGTCATAGAAATCCCGCTCAAGCCGGACCTCAGCTTCAACCTTGAAAAAATTATTGAAGCTGGTCAGGAAGCCAGAGTCATTTTTCTTGGCTCACCCCACAATCCAACCGGGCAAACTTTAAGCCGACAACAGGTTGAGGAAATTCTTACTCAGGTCAGCTCTTTAGTTGTTCTAGACGAAGCCTACGCCGAATTCTCCAAAGAAACTTCCGTTCCTTTATTATCCAGCTATGACAACTTACTTATTCTCCGCACTTTTTCCAAAGCCTTCAGGCTGGCGGGCGCTCGTTTTGGCTACGCTCTTGGCCAGCCTGAGACCATCCAGGCACTTCAAGCCGCCCGCTTGCCTTTTTCTGTCGGCCTTTTCCAGCAAACTGCCGCCGAAGTTCTTTTAGAAGAAAAAGATTACCTCCAGGATGAAATTCAGCAAACCATTAAGGAAAGAGAACGGCTCTTCAATCAGCTGCAGTCCTTTAAAACCTTCCAACCCTTCCCTTCCAGAGCTAACTTCCTGTTAGTGAAATCACACTGTCTTCCGGCCAAAAAAATTTTTCTCCGCCTTCTGGCTAAAGGGATTCTGGTGCGAATTTTTGATTCGCCAGAACTTCCAGAACTTAAGGACAAGTTTCGCATAACCATCGGTCAGCCTCAGGAAAATGACTGTCTTTTGGCTGTGCTTCAGGATATTGAAAAGGAGGTGCTCAGTGACCAGAAAAGCTGAATTCGTCAGAAAAACCAACGAAACCAGCATCAGCGCTTCACTTCTCGTTGAAGGAACAGGCCAACACCAGATTAGCACACCCATCGGCTTTTTTACCCATCTTTTGCAATCATTTGCTTTTCACGGGAAATTCGACCTCACCCTCTCGGCCACCGGCGATCTCCAGGTAGACCAGCATCATTTAGTTGAAGATTGTGGCCTGGTCCTGGGCAAAGCTTTCCAGCTGGCTCTGGGTGAAGCTCGAGGAATAAACCGGGCCGGCTTTTTTGTCATGCCCATGGATGAGGCCTTAGCTATCGTCGCCGTGGACCTCAGCGGACGCCCGGTTCTTCAATACCAGGCCAGCTTCAGGAGAAGGTTCTGCGGAGACCTGGACACTGATGTTTTACCGGATTTCTTCCAGGCCCTGGCCACCGGACTTATGGCTAACGTGGTCGTCCGCCTTCCACACGGTCGCAGCGACCATCACAAAGCCGAAGCAGCTTTTAAAGCCCTCGGCCGGGCTCTGCGGCTAGCTTGCTCGCTCGACCCCCGCGAAGCAGAAGCCATGGCCGAAATGCTACCCAGTCTGAAAGGAGTAATTGACCGATGATTGGTGTGATTGATTATGGTGCCGGAAATTTAAACTCGGTCTTAAAAGCTCTGGCCTGGCTGAATCTTCCTGCCCGTCTGGTCAGTTCACCGGAAGATGCAGCCACTGTGGAGAAATTAATCATTCCGGGCGTTGGCTCTTTTGGCGCAGCCCTGAGTGAACTCCGAAAAAGAAATCTCTACCAGACAGTTGACCTTTGGATAAAGGAGAACCGGCCGCTTCTCGGCATCTGCCTTGGCTTTCAGCTTCTCTTTCAAAGAAGTGAGGAGAGCCCTGAAGAACACGGATTCTCAATTTTTCAGGGTATCTGCCAGAAAATAAAAGCCAGCAAAGTGCCCCACATGGGCTGGAATAAAGTTAAATTCGTCCAGCCAGACCCGCTTTTTACTGGTCTGCCTTTAGAAGAATATTTTTACTTTGTCCACAGCTATGCCGTTTTCCAAACCAACGGATCAGTGCTCGGTCTTACCGATTATGGTAACCAGTTCGTTTCGGTAATCAAATCCGGCCGGATATACGGCGTCCAGTTTCATCCGGAAAAGAGTGGTCAGGCTGGCCTTCAACTTCTGCAGAACTGGGGGACAAAATGCTGACAGTAAGAATCATTCCTTGTTTAGACGTAGATGAAGGCTACGTGGTCAAGGGCGTTAAATTTAAAAACCTGACCGTAGCCGGCGACCCGGTAGAACTCGCCTGGAAATATTTTCAGCAAGGTGCTGACGAGCTTGCTTTTCTGGACGTGGGAGCCTCGGTGAAAAGCCGCAAAACCATGGTTGAAGTAGTGAGGAAAATTTCGGAAAAAATTTTTATTCCCCTTACAGCCGGCGGCGGCCTCAGGAGTCTTGAGGACATCCGTGAACTTCTCCTGGCTGGCGCCGATAAAGTGGCTCTTTGCACCGCACCCGTGGAAAATCCGCAGCTGATTCAGAAAGCCTCCCTGGCTTTCGGGGCACAGTGTATCGTTCTTTCCATTGATGCCGCCCGGACGAATTCCGGTTGGCACGCTTTCACAAAAGGGGGAACTAAAGATTCGGGCCTTGAGGCCGTGGAGTGGGCAGTGCAGGCTGAAGCGCTCGGGGCCGGCGAAATCCTGCTCAACTCCATCGACTGCGATGGAACCCGTCAGGGCTATGACCTTGAGCTTCTCAAAGCCGTAGGCCAGCGGGTAAAAATCCCGGTCATCGCTTCTGGCGGCGCCGGAAATCCTGAGCAAATTTATCAGGCCATCGTTACAGGCCAGGCTGATGCGGTGCTCCTGGCCTCAACGCTTCACTACGATGAGATGACCATTTCTGAAATAAAACAATATCTTAAAAGTAAAGGAGTAGCCGTGCGATGATTATCCCATCTCTTGACCTCAGTCAGGGTAAGGCTGTCCAGCTCAAACAGGGTCGGCAAAAGATGCTGGAAGTTGACCGTCCGCTGGAGCTAGCCCGGAAGTTCAGTCAGTTCGGCCCTTTGGCTGTGATTGACCTGGATGAAGCCTTAGAAACGGGTTCAAATGAAGAGCTAATCGGAAAAATTTGTCAGGTAGCCGAATGCCGGGTTGGCGGAGGCATCAGAAACCTGGATAAAGCCAGAAGAATCTTTGAGCTGGGGGCCGAGAAAATAATTATCGGCACTGCCGCCTGGCAAGAAAATCGGCTGAACCGAGATTTCCTTTACCGGCTGAGCGAGACTTTTGGCCGGTGGCGAATCATCCTGGCTCTGGATTGCTATCAGGAAAAAGTGGTGATTAAAGGCTGGCAGGAAGAAACAGGGGTGAGTATCTTTAGTGTCCTTGACGAAGCCAGCAGGTACGCTTCGGAGTTTCTGGTAACCTGTGTGGAAAAGGAAGGCGGGCTTCGGGGCACAGACCTGCCTTTTTTTGAAAAATTGAGAGCAGCCACTAGCCTGCCCCTGACCGCTGCCGGCGGAATTTCTTCTCTAGAAGAAATCTCTGCTTTAAGCCAACTAAACATTGATGTTCAGTTAGGCATGGCCATCTACAGTGGGAAAATCGGGCTGGAAGAGGCTTTCGCTGCCTCACTTAACTGGGAAAAGGGAACGTCGGGACTTCTGCCAGCAGTAGTGGTTGATGAGCTGGGTCGACTCTTAATGCTGGCCTGGGTTTCCCCCGAATCCCTACAAACATCTTTTAAGACCGGGAAAACCTGCTTTTTCTCGCGCTCCAGGAAAACCCTATGGAGCAAAGGTGAGACCTCGGGCAACGAGCAGAAAATTCTGCGCCTTAGGACCGACTGCGATGGAGACACGGTGCTTTTTGTTGTCAAGCAGGAAGGAAGTAGTGCCTGCCACAAAGGAAACTACTCGTGCTTTGGCGCCAAGGAATTTAGGCTGGAAGACCTTTATCAGGTAGTCAGAGAAAGAATCAGAAACCCGCGACCTGAATCCTACACTGCCAGTCTTGGCCATAGAAGTGTCAGGGAAAAACTTCAGGAAGAGGCCGTAGAACTGACTGAAGCTAAAAGCAGAGATGAAATAATCTGGGAAGCTGCTGATTTGCTTTATTTTACCACCGTGCTTCTGGCCAGAGAAGGGGTTAAATTTCAGGAAGTATTAAGAGAGCTTCAGAGAAGACGCAGAAAAAAAAGAGCCTTGAAGGTAAAACTGTGAAGATGAGCCGTGAAGATGAAGTTTCGAGCGAGCCATACGCGCCATAAAGGCGCAAGAGCGCAAGAGGAAGAAAAATAAAGGCCGGCTGGGTTTCAGTCCGCAGGCCCTGGGTGGTAATTTTAGCAGTGGTTTTCAGCTCGTCCTGGAAAAAAGACCGCCTCAGGCCTGAATTCAAATAATGAATTTAAAAGAAAGATAAAAGGAGAAGTGAACATGGTAAGAATAATTAGAGCCAAAGATTTTAAGTTAGGTTCGGACTGGACAATTAGTTCAGCCGTAATAAAAAAGGTCCGCCGAATAATCTCTGAGGTTAGGTTGAGAGGTGATGAAGCAGTTTTTGAGTACACGAGGCTTTTTGACGGCGTGGAACTCCGAAGCCTGCGAGTCAAACAAAGTGAGCTCAAGCAGGTAGCCAAGCAGATAAGCCCGGCGCTTAGCAAAGCTATCCAGACTGCAGTGGACAATCTTTATCTTTTTTCCAAAAAACAGTTTTCGCTGTTGAAAAAGCTCAACGAGCTTAAGGTAGAAATGAGACCTGGAGTTGTGGCCAGCCAAAAAATGGTTCCCATAAAAAGAATTGGCATTTACGTTCCCGGCGGCCGTTATCCTCTTATTTCTTCGCTGATTATGGCCGCGGTGCCGGCCCGGGTAGCTGGAGTTAAAGAAATTGCAGTCTGCTCACCCCCGGGGAAAGATGGGCGATTGCCTCCAGCCATTCTTTATGTGGCAGAAATGTTAAAAATTGAAGAGGTTTACCCTATGGGCGGGGCTCAAGCGGTGGCCGCCTTAGCCTGCGGAACGCAATCTATAAAACAGGTGGATAAAATTGTCGGTCCAGGTAACGTTTATGTGACGGCCGCGAAAAAAGAGCTCTATGGTCTGGTCGGGATTGATTTCATCGCCGGGCCGACTGAGCTTCTGATTATTGCTGACGGCGAAGCTAAAGAGGAACTTGTGGCCGCAGATTTAATCGCTCAGGCAGAACATGACCCTCTGGCCCGGCCCTGGCTCATTACCGACACCTTCAGGCTGGCAGAAGCAGTTAGAGCAGAGCTAAGCAAACAGTTAAAGGAATGGTCGGAAGCCAGAACGGCTGCTCGCTCGCTGGCAAAACAGGGCCTGATTATTATCGTTGACAGGCTGGAAGATGCGGTTGAGCTGGCTAATGAAATAGCGCCAGAACATCTTGCCCTGATGGTTAAAAAGCCGGCTCAGCTGGCTTATAAGCTAAAAAATTTTGGCTCGCTTTTTATCGGCCAGCTGACCACAGAAGCTCTGGGCGATTACTCTTCTGGACTTAACCATATTCTCCCGACCAGCCGGGCAGCCCGCTACACGGGAGGGCTGAGTGTCAAAGACTTTTTGAAGTTTCAGACTGTGCTGGAAGTTTCCAGAAAAGGGCTCAAAGAGATTGGCCCGGCAGCCGTGTCTCTGGCCGAAGCCGAGGGGCTTTTCGGCCACGCTGCCTCCGTCCGACGCCGCCTCTAAAACGGGGGACACAATACTCATACCCTAATTTTACTCAGCAATTGACACAGGCAGCGCCCAAATATCAGGACACCAATATGGACATCGGTAAAGTAAAAGGCCGGAAAATTAAACTAGGGACAGCTTGAAAATAGAGTTTGTCTCTTGGAAAATCGGGACACAATCTATATTTTTTATTTTCCCCCAACCAGGGAATATTCAGGGTATAACCAACTTATGGCGCCAATATTTTCTGGTTTTGAGCATAAAAGCACACATTTTTTGGCAAGCCTTTTTTGTGGAAGACATTTCTTCGGCACTTATTTTGCTCCAATTTGTTTCGGGTTGATTATTACGCCGCCAATTTTATCTTTTTGTGTTTGAGTGTTATCGTATCAAATTATTATGTAAGGCCCATCTTATTGCCAACAATATTTTTTGGTGTTTGAGTATTGTGGCACACATTTTCGTGGTACCAATTTTATAAAAAAATTGGGGATTGA
>JACIYK010000126.1 GCA_014359965.1 Candidatus Aminicenantota bacterium | reverse complement strand
AGAAATTCCGCATTAATCTTTTAACTATAGATGCTTTTTCTTTTTTGGTAATGGTTGTAATGAGCAAAAGGCCGGCTTGGGAGTGGGCAAAGTAGTTGACTCTAACAGAAGAAACTAAATCGGGATAGCCAGAAAACACAGAGTAAAGAAGGGGATGAACTCCATAGCCCAGAATTTCTACTAGCACATCCATTAGGGGATGTTCCGGGGTTTTATAGGCGGGAGCCAGGAATCCGGCCATCAGGTAGGTTTCGGAAATGTTCATGGTCAATTCAGTCTGGCGACTTTCTTTGACCAGGACTGATTGTTCTGAGTCAAGAGACGGGACCAAGGCCGTATTATCTGAAAAATTACCCGGCAAACTGGAAAAAATTTCTTTTACTGTTTTCTGGACTTTTTCTAGGTCCAGAGGGCCGATAATAACCAGAGCGGCCTGCCCAGGTTTAAAGTAACGATCATGATGAGCTTTTAGCGCCGAAAGACTAACAGCTTTAACAGCCTCAGGACGGCCAAAAACTGGCTGCCCATAGGGAGTGGCGGGAAAGGCGAGTGAGTATATGGTCGACATACCGACTTTAATGGGGTCGCGGGCAATTTCTTTTAGTTCTTTTAAAACCACCTCTTTTTCTTTTTCCAAATCCTCTTCGCTTATTTTAAAGTCAAACACTACCTGGCTTAAAAGATTTAAAACAGTTCCCAGCAACTCAGCGGGAAAGAGAGTTTCAAAAAAAATGCTTTCCAGTTCAGTATGAGCATTCAGGTACAGGCCATGTTCTTTGAATTTTTGCCAAAGGCTTTTTTCATTCGTCGGCTTTTGGCGGAAAAGAAGTGAATGTTCTAGAAGGTGAGTTAAGCCGCTGGTTTCAGCTGATTCCAGACAGGAACCAGCTTTTACGGCCAGGACAGCCGTGCTGAGGGCATAACGGGAAGTCTGCCAAAAATAAACTTTTAGGCCGTTTTCCAACTGCCAGTAGTATTCATAAGCCTGATTCTGGCTGGAAGAACAAGCAGCAGGATAGAGGCGAGGTGAGAAAAGCAGGATAAAAAGCAGGGAAAAAAAGCAGGCTAAACGGGCAAGTGTACCATTCTTGGCCGCCATGGTTGAAACCCTTTCTTCAAAAAAAATTTTAATACACTAGAGCAGAAGCTGACAAATATATTTTGGGCTGGGAAAGGGCAGACGATTTTTTCTCATTTCCTGGGGTGAATTTATGGTAAAATTTACTTATGAATCGGAAAGAAAGAAAAAGTCGCATTTTGGTGGTAGATGACGAGGCTAATATCCGCTATACCCTAAAGATGATTCTTGAATACGAAGGGTATATTTTTTACGAGGCGGAAAGCGGCTGGCAGGCCCTCGAGGTGTTGGACGACCATCCAGAAATTGATCTGGTTCTGTTGGATATCAAGCTGCCTGATTTAGATGGGCTAAAAGTCCTATCCGAAATCAAAAAAAGGCCCTATCCACCTGAAGTTATCATGATTTCCGGGCATGGCACCATTGAAATGGCTGTAGAAGCCACCAAACTTGGCGCTTTTGATTTTTTGGAAAAACCGCCTACCCGGGAAAGGGTACTTCTCTTTATGAGAAATGCTTTGGAAGCCCGGAGGCTTAAATCTGCTTATCACGACATAAAAAGAAAGGCGGAAAAGAGTTATCAGATTGTTGGCCAGCACCCACTGATAAGGAACCTCTGGCAAGAAATTTTGAAAATTGCGCCCACCAATGCTACTGTGCTGATTCTGGGAGAAAGTGGAACAGGGAAAGAACTAGTAGCCAGAGCTATTCACGCTCATAGTTCAAGAGCCTCAGAAAATTTTGTCCAGGTGAATTGTGCAGCCATTCCTGAGGAATTAATCGAAAGTGAGCTTTTCGGGCATGAAAAGGGGGCTTTTACCGGTGCGACGGAAAGAAAACCAGGTAAGTTTGAGCTGGCTGACGGCGGAACAATTTTTTTGGACGAAATCGGTGACATGAGTCTGAAAACCCAGTCTAAAGTACTGAGGGTACTAGAAGAGGGTGAAGTGCAAAGAGTTGGTTCCAGCAAAATTGTCAAAGTGGATGTCAGGGTTATTGCCGCCACCAACAAGGATTTGAAAAAAGAAATGAAAGAGGGCCGTTTTCGCGAAGACCTGTATTTCCGGCTGAATGTGGTTCCTCTTAATGTGCCCCCTCTGCGGGAAAGAAAGGAAGATATCCCCTTATTGGTAAATTATTTCTGTGAGAGATTTTCTGAGGAGAACAACTTCAGGCGCAAGAGATTTTCACCCCAGGCCCTGGAATTGATGATGAAATATCCCTGGAAGGGAAATGTAAGGGAGCTGAAGAATCTGGTAGAAAGATTGATAATTCTAACTGATAAAGAAGAAATTGGTCCTGAAGATTTGCCAGATTATATTTCTCAAGACAGAGAAGTCTTACTGCCCGATTTGAGAAAGGTAAAAACACTTAAGGAGTTCAAGGAAGAAGCCGAAAAGAACTTTATCCTTTATAAACTAAAAATGAACAACTGGAACGTATCCAAGACAGCCCGAGAAATAGATACTCCTCGCAGCAACCTCTACAAAAAACTTGAACAATATGGTATAAAAATATCAGCTGGAGCAGGCGAGGCGGTCGCTCTTTCTTCCGAGGAGGAAGAAAGGGAGGAAAGTCCGAACTCCACAGGGCAGGATGGTCGCTAACTGCGACTCCGGGCGACCGGAGGAAAGTGCCACAGAAAACATACCGCCTGCTTCCTTAGGAAGCAGGTAAGGGTGAAAAGGTGAGGTAAGAGCTCACCGCTTCGCTGGTGACAGCGAAGGCAGGGCAAACCCCATCCGGAGCAAGACCAAATTAACCCCGTTTGAGGATGGCCCGTCCGAAGGGGTGGGTAGGTCGCTGCAGCTGCTGAGCAATCAGCAGCGTAGACAAATGACCGCCGCTGCCTCAGGCAGTAACAGAATTCGGCTTACGTCCTGCTCCAGCCTTTTATCTTATTGCAAGCTAGCCTATTCTTTTGACAAATAAATAAATTTTGCTATAATTCAAAATGATCGCGGGGTAGAGCAGTCAGGTAGCTCGTCGGGCTCATAACCCGGAGGTCGCTGGTTCAAATCCAGCCCCCGCTACCATTTTCTTTATAGGCTTCCAAATCAAAAGCTTGATTTCTTAGCTGATTTCCTTTCCCTTACTTTACCTCTTCAGGCTGACCGATTCTTATACTCCAAATATTCTTAAAAAAAAGAGACTTTGATTATTAAACCCTATAATTCTCTAAAGAATTTTCTAATTTTACCAGTTGATTTTTTTAAACTGCTGACAAAAAAATCTTAAGGTGATATTAGCCGGCTTTTTCAGAAATCAAACTTCTGACCTTAGAAAAAAAATTCTTTGCCCAAATAAAAAAAATTTGATATAAATTTTTATAAATTTGTTTGCGGAGGTGTTATATGTTCAAATCTGAAATATACAGAGCAAGAAGGAAAAGACTTAAAAACCTGGTCGGTTCTGGCTTGTGCCTTTTTCCGGGGAATGATGATTCCCCTATGAACTATCCCGCTAACTGTTATCCTTTCCGCCAGGACAGTACTTTTCTTTACTTTTTCGGTCTTGATTCACCTGGACTGAATGCCATCATTGATATAGATGAAAATAAAGAAATAATTTTTGGGGATGATGTAACGCTAGAAGATATTATCTGGGTTGGGCCACGGAAGAAGCTTAAGGAAAGAGCCAGTGAAGCCGGGGTTAAGACTGTTTTGGGTTCCAACGAATTAGTTCCTTATATGGAACGAGCCTTAAAACAAAACCGAAAAATTCATTTTTTGCCACCTTATCGTGGGGAAACAAAAATAAAGCTGGCCAGATGGCTTAACCTGGAAGTGGACCAGGTTAAGGACCAGGTTTCGGTGGATTTAATCAAAGCTGTGGTTACCTTGCGAGCAGTTAAGGGAGAGGAAGAAATTACTGAGATAGAACGGGCCCTTCGGGTTACTAGAGAGATGTACCTGGCTGGTATTCCTGCGGCAAGACCGGGAGTTAAAGAGCAGGAGGTCCTGGCCATGATGGAAATGGTATTACGGGCTAACGGTCTTAGCTTCTCTTTTCCTCCCATTATCACCATCAACGGTCAGATCTTTCACAAAACGACATATGGAGATACCCTAAAAAAAGGGCGTATGCTGGTTATGGACTCTGGAGCTGAGTCAGAAAGGCATTATGCTGCGGATATTACCCGTTCCATTCCTGTAGGGGGAAAGTTTAATTCGAGACAGAAAGATATTTATTCCATTGTCTTACATGGGCAGGAAGAAGCCATTAAGGCTATAAAACCTGGAGTCTACTTCAAAGAAATTCATTTACTGGCGGCCCGTGTTATGGCCGAGGGCTTAAAGGACCTAGGTCTAATGAAGGGTGATTTGGATGAGGCCGTGGCTCAGGGAGCTCATGCCCTTTTCTTTCCCCATGGGCTGGGACATATGCTAGGACTTGATGTTCATGACATGGAGGGACTGGGTGAAAACTACGTCGGCTACGATGAAACTGTTCAAAGAAGCGAACAATTTGGTCTGGGGTATCTACGCCTGGCCAGGAAGCTTCAGCCTGGTTTTGTCCTGACGGTGGAACCAGGAATATACTTTATACCAGCTCTTTATGAAAAATGGAGAAAGGAGAAAAAGTTTAAAGACTTTATAAACTATGAAAAGGTAGAAAAATTCCTTGATTTTGGCGGAGTCCGAGTTGAAGATGATGTGCTGGTGACCGGGGACGGCTGTAAAATTTTGGGGCCCAGAATTCCCAAAAAGATTGCAGAAATAGAAAACCTGTTTCGTTAAAAACATAAATTTTATAAAATATAATTTAAAGCTGAGTGGGCCGAAGAAAAATAAAGGTAGATAATTTTCAATTGGAATGCGAGGCAAGAGGGGAGCATGTTAAAGTGGTATGTTATTAACACTAAGCCCAAAAAAGAATTTCAGGTGGAGCAGCTCTTTCAACAGGCCAGGTTTGTTGTCTATCATCCCAAGTATTTACATGAAGGACAAATCAAGCCATTTTTTCCCGGCTATCTCTTTTTGAAATTCCGCTATCCTGAACAATACCATAAGGTTGTTTATACCCGAGGAGTAAGGAAAATTATAGCCAACCGTCAGGGTCCCATACCGCTTGAAGAGGAAGTTATTGAATGTCTGAAAAAGAGAGAAAAAAACGGCCTGATTGAAATTATGAAATACGGAGAAGACCCGAAGCCTGGAGATTCCATCAAGGTAGTAGAGGGACCTTTCAAGGGTTTAGAAGGAGTTTTCCTTAAGGAGTTAAGTGACCAGGAAAGAGTCATGATTTTGCTGAACTATGTTACTTATCAGGGGAAACTGCTGATTGACAAAAATAAAATAAAAAAGATAAAAAGTTAAAACCCGGAAAACTCAAATTTTAAAGACTTAATTTTAATGGAATAAATCAGTTAATAGGGGAGAGCAATGTGTGGAATTTTTGGCATTGTTTTTGAGACAGAAAGAGAAGACCTGGGCCAGATTCTTCTTCAGGCTGGTCGCCGCCTGACCTATCGGGGTTATGATTCGGTTGGTATGGCGGCTTTTTCTGGTAAAACTTCAGAATTGAGAAAAGATGCGGGGAAAATTGACGAAGTCAATCAAAAGCTCCATTTTGAAGAATTAAAAGGTTATAAGGGAATAGTTCAGCTGCGCTGGGCCACTTTTGGTTCTCCATGTCAAAGAAATGCTCAGCCTCATTATGATTGTTCAGGGAAGTTGATAGGAGCTCATAATGGCAACATCGTTAACACCAAAGAATTAATCAAATACTTGAGTCAAAAAGGCCACCGCTTCAGGGGCGAGAACGACGGCGAGGTTTGTGTCCACGTCACAGAAGAGGCCTGGAAACTGACCGGAGACATTGGCCAGGCTCTGATTAAAGCCAACCGCATGCTTCAGGGCGATTATGCTTTTTGCCTGGCGGCTGCTGGTGAGGAATGGATGTATGCAGTGAAAAAGTACTCTTCCCTTTATCTGGGCATAGGAGAAGGTTTCATATGCTGTTCTTCTGACCTGCCTTCTATCATTCCTCTGACCAGGAAAATTGTTATTCTCAAAGATGGCGAGCGACAACGCCAGTTCCTTTCCCAACTACCCTTGTAGACCGTCATCCCTACCCCCATATTGGGGCGACTGACGCGTGAAGGAATCCATCTTGAGCGACCTCCTCAACCGCCGCCTGAGCCTGCTCGGCGACAATATCGACCTGCTCAAGCAGTGCCTGCACGGCATTGAGCGCGAATGCCTGCGCGTGACCAACGACGGTCGCCTGGCCCAGACCCCGCACCCCGAGGCCCTGGGTTCGGCGCTGACCAACGAGCAGATCACTACCGACTATTCCGAGTCGCTGCTGGAATTCATCACCCCGGCCCTGGCGGACCCTGCCAAGGTGCTCGAGAGCCTCGACCAGATCCACCGCTTCGTCTACACCAAGCTGGGCGACGAATACCTGTGGAGCCCATCAATGCCCTGCACGCTGCCGGCCGAGGAAGACATCCCGATCGCCGAATACGGCAGCTCGAACATCGGCAAGCTCAAGCACGTCTATCGCAAGGGCCTGGCCCTGCGTTACGGCCGCACCATGCAGTGCATCGCCGGCATCCACTACAACTTCTCCCTGCCCGAGGCGCTGTGGCCGTTGCTGCGCGATGCCGAAGGCGGCGAGCAGGACGACCGCGACTACCAGTCCTCGGCCTATATCGCACTGATCCGCAACTTCCGCCGCTACAGCTGGCTATTGATGTATCTGTTCGGCGCCTCCCCGGCCCTGGACAAAGGCTTCCTGCGTGGCCGCCCGCACCAGCTCGAAGAGCTGGATGCCGAGACCCTCTACCTGCCCTACGCCACCAGCCTGCGCATGAGCGACCTGGGCTACCAGAGCAACGCCCAGGCGGGCCTGACGCCCTGCTACAACAACCTGGCCAGCTACACCGACAGCCTGCGCAAGGCCGTCGGCACGCCCTACCCGCCCTACGTCGAGGTCGGCACCCACAAGGATGGCGAGTGGGTACAGCTGAACACCAACATCCTGCAGATCGAGAACGAGTACTACTCGAACATCCGCCCCAAGCGCGTCACCTATACCGGCGAGCGGCCAATCCAGGCCCTGACCTCCCGTGGCGTGCAGTACGTGGAAGTACGCTGCCTGGACATCAACCCATTCCTGCCGGTGGGTATCGACCTGACCGAAGCGCGCTTCCTCGACGCCTTCCTGCTGTTCTGCGCCCTGGAAGAAAGCCCGCAGCTGGACAACGGCGAGTGCGGCCAATGCACCGACAACTTCCTCACCGTGGTCAAGGAGGGCCGGCGCCCTGGCCTTGAGCTACGCCGTGACGGCCAGCCGGTCGCGCTGAAGACATGGGCGAGCGAACTGATCGAACGCATCGGCCAGCTGGCCGGGATGCT
>JACIYK010000125.1 GCA_014359965.1 Candidatus Aminicenantota bacterium | reverse complement strand
TCTATTCGCTTAGTCAATCAACTGCCTGGTCTGACTCCTCAGCAATAAAAATTTATCATCCGAACATAATATTGACGTAAGCTTCCCGCATATGACTTGCCTCTGCATCTTTCTGCCTACCTTCTCCTGACTTCATTTTTAATTCCTCTCCAGGTTCCGTTCTATCTCCAGCTGGCTTTGTCTTCCTTTATCTCCGATGTCTGTGGTCTTTGCCTCTTTCTATCCCACTAACTTTTCCTTCAATTCCACTTCAGACTTACAATTCCACTTCAGACTTAGACTTCCACCCCGTTTTTCTCTTCTTCCTTCGGGCCTGCCCTTCACCCTTTCTTTCCTCATTTCTACTTCTTACACCGCTCCATCATTCCTTCTACGCCTTCCGTTCCCTATTATTCCAGAATCCGTCTTCTGTCCTTTCGCCTCTAATCCTTTTACTTCTCCTTTACTTTGCTTCATCCACCAAGTTCCCCACTTGCTCTTCCTTTCCTTCCTTCACTTCTTCCTTCTGCTTTTCCAGGTAAGCTGCCAGCACTTCTTCTTCAATCATCCGTTCCTCCAGCAGAATCTTGCCCAGGCTCTCGCCGGTCCTCTTCTGCCTCCGCAGGGCGGTCTGCAATTGCTCTTGAGTTATTACACCGTCTTTCAGCAGTAGTTCACCCAACCTTTTGCCGCGCTGGACCCTCTCATACTCTTCTGAATAAGCTTTCTCAATGGCATAATCAACGTCAAACGGAGTGGTCAGACTGAATTTTATCCTGATACCCAGAGCTTCTTCCAGACTGCTCTGAAGAAGGCCCAGGTCTATGCGGTCAATGGCCAGGTGCAAAACTCCGTCTTCATAGCCAAGGGGGAAAATGCGGTAGCGCTCGGCCATCTCTCTGGGCACTAGCCTCAGCACCCAGGGTTCAACAGCAAACGGGTCAATCTCAATAAAAGTCCACTTGCGCTGAATCGCCAGCGAGGCTGCCAGATCCTCTTCGGTGATATAACCGAGGTCTATCAAAATCTGCCCCAGCCTCTTTTTGGGCCTGCTTTTCTGCTGGATTTTTACTGCCTCTTCCAGCTGTTTAACAGTAATCAGGTGCCGGCTGAGCAACAGGTCGCCAATCTTCCGGTGAAACGGCGCCAGCTCTTCAGCCGGAAATTTATGCTCGGTTTTAATCCAGGCCTGTTCCTTCTTTGTAGAAATAGCTCTAATGAGCCAGAGCATGGCCAGGGTGGAGGAAGCAAAATTCAGCACATTGCCCACCACAACTCTTATCGGCGTCAAAGCAGCCGTGCCAACTCCATATATCTTCGCCACAAAAATAAAGCGCATGAGCAACCGCCAGACCAGGAAGAAGAGCACCACCAGCGCCAGCTTCCACCAGATCTCATCATGACTGACGAGAGGAGGCACATAAAAATCAGGCCGGAAAAACCTGATACCTATCACCAGCAGAATGTAAAAAATGAGTAGATAGCCAAAAAAATAGAGAAAGTTGGTGAAAAAGGCCAGGCGGTCGCGCAGCAGCGTGTAGCTTATTTTAAGGTTGCGGTCCCAGCCGATGTTCCTCAGTCCCTGCCAGGCAATGCCATAAACCCAGCGTGCCCGCTGCCGCACCGCTTTCCAGAACTCCGTTAAGAAAAAAGCGCGGGTGGCTACCAGTTCTTTGACTTTTTTCGGCTTTGCTTTTCTAGGTCTGGTCACTAGCCTCTCCACCCATTGCAGCAGAATAATCTGCCGTAGCCCCAGCTTACCCAGCCTTATGCCGATTTCGTAATCCTCAGTCAGAGTTTTCGGGTTAAATATCAGGCCCGTGTTCTCCGAGTCAAGCTTCTGGAGGCTCTCCCGCCAGAAAGCTGTGCTGGTCCCGGCTGAAGGCAGAATACGGGCAATTTTTTCCCGCACGATGAGCTCCTTCTGGTGCATCTCAGCAAACTCATCCTGGTAAACTCCGCCGACAAAGCTGTGCCAGGGATTTTCCAGCGGAATAATCGGAATTTGGATCATTTCAAAGCGCGGCATCAGATAGTTGAAAAGTTTGAAAGACAGCGGGTGATGGATATCTTCTGAATCGCTCAGCAGCACAATATCAAACTTAAACCCGGCCTTTTCTTCAAAGTTGCAAAGCCCGCGGTAAATTTCGTTGAGGTTATCAGCTTTGGTGGTAGGACCCGGCTTAGAGTTTACAACTTTAATCACGCGGGGATAAACCTCTGCCACTTGGTCCACTTCAGCCTGGGTTTCAGGGTCGTTAGGATAGCAGCCTACAAAGATGAAATAATTGTCGTAATCTATTGTGTTCAGGGTGTTGAGCAGCATGCTCTTGATGACCCCGGCTTCCTGCCAGGCCGGAACCACCATAGCAATTCTTTTTTCCTCTACTGACCTCAGCTGTTCAAGAGTGAGAGGCTTAATCAGTTTTTTTCTGAACAGACGGCGGTAGAGCTGTCGGCCCCAGTAGTAAATGTCCACGAAGAAATCGTTCAGGCCACCGATGGAAAAAGCCACCACCAGAACGATAAAAACATACCTGAAAAAAATCCAGGCCCCATAAACGAAATTTAAGAATGAACCATAATCAGGATTGGCCATGTTTGTTTTTGCTTCCTTTTCATTACAAATATAATACCGGACTCTCAGATGAAAACCGCAGCTGTACCGACCCCCTAACCTTCTGTTTGCCAGTAACTGAAGGTAAAAAAACCAGATAAATTCTTCATCACGAAACGCCCTGAATTTTTTTTATTTTACCAGAATCTGGGGAGACAGTCAAAATAAATCCGGGAGAAATCAGAAAGGATAATAATTTGAAGCAACTGAACGATAAAAGATGGTAAAGCACAAAAAGCCAAAAAAGTTCATAGCATATTTCAATGTTCTCCTGCCCGGTTCTTACGAGGTCCTGAAAATTCCTGGCTACTTTTACCGAGTGACATGTAAGATAGAGAGGGCTGGTTAAATTCAAGTTATGTTTAATAGGCCAGAATCACGACAATGAAGGGACGGGCTAAAAAGACAGGTAAACTTGAAGCTAAAGGGTTGACTACTCAGCTTCAGGTTCTTTGCTTGATTACCTTACTGAAATTCTTTCGACTTAAAAGACATACTTCGACTATTCAATTCGAATTATCTATCTCAGGTACTGTATGCGCTTTTCTGATCTGACAAAGCACCAAGATTTGCTCAAAATAAAAAGCCCCGCCCCCTGGGGAGGGCGGGGCTTGAGTGTCTCAGTTAAAGGTGCTTAGAAGGTGAACTTGAAGCCGAGTCTCACGGAGTAGGAACCGTTTCTGCTGCTCCACCACATGAAAGCTGGATGCGGAGTACCATGCTCCTGAATTCTTTGGTCCAAAGTTTCAGCTAGAGAACCGTTTAGGAACTCCCAGTCTTCAGCCCAGATGGAGGTTCTGTTGAGAGTGGTAACTTTGCCAGTGATGAACTTGCTGTTGGTCACGTTGTTAATCTGCAGGTTAACAGCAGCATTGTATTTCCCGCCAAAACGCAGGTTGTATTCAAGGTAAATATCAGCCCAGGCACCCCAAGGCAGACGACCGAGGTCGCCATACCCGTAGGGATAAACATAGGTCCGGTTTATGTTCAACCAGCTGCTCAGCGGGTAACCACTTCTGGCATAGGCCGTAATACCAACGGTCAGACCAAAGGGGAAGACATAGGAACCATAAGCTTTGATGTAGTGAGTTCTGTCGTGTGGCAGCGGTCCGTCAAGAGGATCACCATCTATTTCATACTGCATGAACCAGAGATCCCAATATCTTTCTACATTCGGAGAATTACGGCCGCCTTCATCAGGGGAGCTCAAACCACCGTAATTACCCTGAACCCGGCTCAGCGTGTAGTTAATGCCACCCTGCCAGTTGTTGCTGAACCGCTTTTCCAGAGAGATGTTCATACCGTAATATTCTCTCTTGGCTTTCGGTTCAGGCCAGTAAGTGTAGGTCTGGCCCGTCTCGGGATCAGTTACGGTGTCAGCAAACTTTCCACCCTGGGACTCGGGCAGCGACCAGCCAAAACCAGGGTTGCAGATATAATACTTCTCTTCGTTAAGTCCTGTTTCAGGATTCCGAATAAAAACACCCACGTCTTCAATGGTTCTGATCAGATGTTTCTGGACAAGACGGACAGAAAGAGAAACGTTTTCCATCAGCTTCTTTTCAGCGCCGAAGGAGATTTCTCTCTGAGCCACTGGTTTCAGGTTGGGGTCAGTGGTATCCCAGGAAACTGCACGATGATTATGAGACCCAGCATAGGTGTTCCCGTTTTCCTGGCTGACTCTATCATCCTGGAGGCCACTGGCTGCAATCTTGGTCCAGTCAGGGTCCTGCAGAGCATAGTAGTCGGATATCCATTTAAAACCACCATATGCACCTTCTGCCATGTACAACTTCATAACGTCATAATAAATTCCGTAGCTGGCGAACAACTTCAGGCTGGAATCACCAAACACGTCATAAACCAAACCAAGACGAGGAGCCAGTTTGTCCTGGAACTTGAAGTGAATGGGTTTAATTTTGGCCAGTTCAGGGTCGGTAGTAGCAAAAGATGGAATATATTCGTCTTCAGTTCTGAGACCGAAGTTTAAAGTCAGCTTGTTGTTAATGGTCCACGAATCCTGCACATAAAGGGCCCAGTTGTTGGAATGTATATTCCAGTAGTATCCGTAAGGAGAGGTGAAGGAGCTTCTGATCATATAGTAGCCATAGTAACCATAGTATGGGCTGCTCGGATCAGCATCGACACCGACGGGGAAGCCTAAACCCCAAAAAGTGCGGCCGAAGTAGAGGTTAACCAGAGGATGCGGAATAGTCTGGTCCACATCTTCATGCAGGCGAATCCACTGAGCACCAGCCTTAAAAGCATGTTCACCCATGAAGTTGGCATAGTAAGTCACATCCAGGTTGGTGCTCAGCTTATCATACATCCTCTGGCGATATCTCCAGGCGGTGGTATAGTTGCGCCAGCCTGAGTAGTGGAGAAGCTCAGGATGCTCCTGATAGAATGGATCGGTAGAGTAGCCAGCATTAATGTTTCCTACAGAGAAATAATACATAGTGTGGTCAGGGGCAGAAACCTGAGGATTGGTCTGATTCTGCCGGTGGAATCCGCCTCTTAAGCTCACCAGCAGATTGTTTCCCGCAGAGTAATCTACAGTAAAGGCAGCTGTCCAGT
The DNA here is from genome assembly GCA_014359965.1 of Candidatus Aminicenantota bacterium. GTDB lineage: Bacteria > Acidobacteriota > Aminicenantia > Aminicenantales > Saccharicenantaceae > Saccharicenans. The sequence goes on along the minus strand of JACIYK010000125.1, from coordinate 2,321 downwards.
TTGGATAATCATATCCATACTTATACCACTCAGAAGATGGGTTAGAGGTTCCATTTATGGATGGAATGCTTCCTCTGTACTTGTAGAAATTATTAACGTAGCTAGCAGAAACTCTTAATCCTCTCAGAGGAGCAGCCGTTAACTTCAATGAGCCATTGTAGTAATAGTTTTTGTTCAAGAACTGATACCAGGGCCCCTGCCTCTGGTTAAAATCTCTCAGAGCTTCAGTCTGAGAGTAGATGGGGTTGAAGGAACCAAAGAACCACAGTCTGTCCTTAAGAATGTAACCGCCAAGATTGAAAACACCTTCTACTCTGTACCATTTGTCGCGGTTCTTTCCACCGTTGAAATACAGGTCATCGTTATTCACATATTCAAACTGGTTGTAAACATAGGGGTTTTCTCTTAAGTAATCTCTATCCTTACCCCTCATCCACAGCTTGTTGTTTTCATAGTAGGCCATAATATCGCCATGGTAGGTGTTACCACCGGAACGTGTGATGACGTTGACCACACCACCCATCGAACCACCGAATTCAGCATTGTAACCGGAAGCCGTAACCTTAACTTCTTCCACCATTTCCAGAACCACGTTCTGACCCCTGGTTCCAATGTGAATGTTGGTCACGTCAGCACCATCCACATACCACATATTCTCAGTTCCAGTAGCACCGTCAACTGACAAACCGCCAGTGATACCCTCGTTCTGAACACCAGGCAGAGTGCTGATCAAAGAGTCAAAAGAACGACCACGAGGCAGACTCAGGAAGGTTTCCTTGGTCATGGTCTGGCCCTTAACCGTGCTCTTCACGTCTATGAGCGGGCTCTGACCAACTACCGTTACCTGCTCCTCTATAGCTGCCGGTTCCATGGTCACGTTCAGCACCAGAGTCTGGGACAACTGCAATACAATGTCCTTCCTCACCAGAGTCTTGAAACCCGGCAGACTAAAGGTAATTTCATAGGTACCGGATGGAAGAGCCATCAAACGGAAGGTACCGTTGGCATCGGTCACCGTCGCGGCTTTTCCAACCAGCTTAGGGCTGGTGGCTTCCACTGTCACGCCCGGAAGGGGATTACCCTGGTCATCTACAACCTTACCAGTAATCTTACCTTCGGGCATGATCTGAGCAAAAGCTGTCCCACCAGCAATAAGCATAAGAACTAATGCGAGAACGACTAGTTTGTTTTTCATTCGAATCATCTCTCCTTTCGAATGATTTTTTTACCCTTCACCCTGGGACGTTTTACCGTCCCGACCTTTAACCCCTGATTAAAGTCCTTTTACCTCTTTCTGCTCTCACCTCCTGTTAATAGATTTTTTAAAATAAAACGTGCAAAAAGGCATCTTTTTAAAAGCAATTATCGTGCCAAATTTACTTTTTTATATCTTATTGAAAATGAAACAATTAAAAATTCGCAGGCTAATTTAATTCAAATAATTGAATACGGTTACAATTATTTGGATTTTGCCCTTTGGAATCTCAACGAAGATTTATCAAAAAAATGGTGGGCGATAGAGGATTTGAACCTCTGACTTCTACCGTGTGAAGGTAGCACTCTGCCACTGAGTTAATCGCCCACGCAGTTTTAATTTTATTTAAAAAGCGTCCTATGTCAATAATTAAAAATTATTTAAATACTCAGAAAGCCTTCGAAAAGGTCTTGGCTCGAAAGAAAAATCTGGTTGACAGAATCTTTTTTAAGATTTATAAATTAGTTAGAAAAATATGGGCATTAAACGCTGTCCTTACTGCCGGGCTTTAATCAGCGAAGAAGACCAGTACTGTCGGAACTGTGGCACACAGCTTCTATTCCCTGAAGACGAAAACATAGAGGAAGAAATTCCAGGTGAAAAAATTCTGGAAGAACCAGAAGAGGGTACTTCCGTTCTTAGCCATGAGCTCTACTTGAATGAGGAAGAAACTGAAGAACAGGATGAAGAAAAAGATGAGTTAGAGAAAATAACAGGAGAATGGGAAGAGCTAGATGAAGAAGAAAGCGAGTTAACCTCAGAAAATGAGGAAGTCATCATCATAGAAGAAGAAAATTTCAGTGAGCCAGAGAAGGAAGATTATATGGATGATTCTTTAAGAAAAAACAGGGCTGGAAAGCAAAAAACTCCGGTTGAATTAATTTTTGCAGATGATAAAACACCACTTCTTTTTCCAGAAGAAGAATTACCACTGGTAGAAAAGACCAGGATTGAAGAAAAAGAAGAAATAACGGAAACAAAAGAAATAAATAAAGAGTATAGTCTTACAGAAAAGATAAAAGAACTTGAAAAAGTGACCTTATCTGAAAATAAAGAACAACCTGAC
>JACIYK010000124.1 GCA_014359965.1 Candidatus Aminicenantota bacterium | reverse complement strand
GCAAAGAAAAGAACAAACCGGGTTTGACCATCGTTCCCATTATCTACTATACTCCTGAAACGAAACTAGCTTTCGGTGCGGGAAGTCTTTTAACCTACCGGTTTGGTCTGTTTTTTAAAAAAGCCCGACCGAGCACCTTCTATTTAGGGGCTATTTACACTCAGATGAAACAATTCAGCCTCCAGTTCAAACCCGAAATTTACCTTAAAAACAACAGCCTTTTCCTGACAGGCAATTTCCTGCTGGAAAAGTTTCCCACCACCTTCTGGGGTATAGGGGCAAACACTACCGAAGAAGCAAAAGAATCATACACTCCGCAAACTTATTTCCTAGAAATAGGCTACCAGCAAAAATTCCTGCCTGAAATACCTCTTTATTTAGGCCTTAAATACCATCTGGAAAAAACAATTATTAAGGAAAAAGAACCCGGGAAGCTACTGGACAAAGACCTGATTATCGGCAGTAATGGCGGAGTTCTTTCTGGCCCTGGAGTCATAATAAATTATGATAGCCGGGACAATATCTTTTCCCCTGAAGATGGACTTTATTTTCAGATGTACGGGTTCTGGAATGACCGCACTTTTGGCAGCGATTTTAATTACATAACTTTTAAAACCGATCTCAGGCAGTACATATCGGTGGGCCAGAATCAGGTCTTGGCCTGGCAGGCAATTTTTGATACCTGCGTGGGTGACATTCCTTTCTACAAAATGCCCAGAGTTGGCGGTGATTCTCTGCTCCGTGGTTTTTACAGCGGTCGATTTCGCGAGAGAAACATGGTGGCTTTCCAGACAGAATACCGTTTCCCTATCTGGAAAAGGATAAGTGGCGTTGTTTTTGGAGCCATGGCCAGTCTGGCTAGTCGTTTCCGGGACTTAAGCTGGGATAACCTGAAATATGCTGGCGGCTTTGGCTTGAGATTTAAAATAATTCCCAAAGAAAAAGCTAACCTGCGGGTGGATTTTGCTTTTGGTCCAGGTACTTATGGCATTTATTTCAAAGCCGGAGAAGCCTTTTAAACTCAACCAAGACCTACTTATTTCACTTTGTATGTTTGCCAAAAAGTTTTTACGATAAAAGTCTGGCCGGCATGCCCTTGGCTATTTCTGAGCCAGAACCGGCTGCTTTTTCCCTGTACGCAACACTTCCCAGTCATGACTAATACAGCTAACCGGGCAGACTTTCTCACATTTAAGACACCTTATACACTGAGAGCTATCAGGATTTTCATAAATTTTTATGTTTACCGGACATATCCTCTGACAGGCATCACACCTGAGGCAGGCTTCTAAATCAACCTTCATCCTGAAGGCGCTGACGTGGTTAAACCAGCCCAGGATGGTTCCTAAAGGGCAGACCAGACGGCAGAAGGGCCTCTGGCTGATGACCATCAACACCAGAAAAACTACCAGGACCACGGTTTTCCAGGCAAACAGCCACCCCAGTTGACTTCTGATCGTCGGGTTTACCGCGGCCAGTACCAGGCCTGCTTCTAACGTGCCCGCCGGACAGACGATTTTGCAGAACCAGGGTGCTCCCAGCCCAAGGCTATCTACCAGAAAAAGTGGCAGGAAAAGAACAAAAACAAACAGAAAAAAATAACGGAGAAAATTAAGTTTCTTACTGAGCTGGATTTTGGGACCTGGCAGTCTGTAGATCAGTTCCTGTAAAAAGCCAAACGGGCAGAGCCAGCCGCAGGCCAGACGCCCGCCAACACTGCCTATAACCCCGATTGAACCAATCACATAGAGTCCAAACTTTTTCTGTCCGCTGCCCAAATTGTACCTCAAAGAACTTAAAGAATTCTGCAGAGCGCCAACGGGACAGGCACCAATAGCTGCCGGGCAGGAATAACAATTCAGAGCCGGCACACACACTCCTTTGATCTTACCCTGGTTTATTTCCCCTCTTAGCAGAGAGAGAAAATCAAGGTTTAAACCGAGAGCTGAAAGTATCTGGAACAGCCTTCTTTTCTTTTCTATAAGCATAAGTCGCCCCTTAAAATTCAACCGATACCGATGCATTCCAGGCAGACGGTTTTTGCCTTCAACCAGACGGTCTTAAACTCGCCAGAAGTCAGTCCAATCACCACCAAGATGATGGCCAGTCCAAAAAATATCCAGAACCATAACCTTCTTTTTCCCATGACAGGCCTCTTTTTTCATTTTTATTTAGTTTCTACCGGAAGCTCAAGCCGGTTACTCCATTCATTAAAGCTTCCGTCGTACAATTTTACCCTGGGAAATTGCAAAATGTATTTCAAAGTGAGATAAGCATGAGAAGCCATCAAACCTTGACCGCAGTAAACTATTATCTGCTTATCTGGCGTTACGCCCCTGGCCTGTAAATTGTTTTTTAGGAAAACGAGGTCTTTCCAGGTTCCATCATCTTTAAGAAAATACGACCAGGGAATGTTAACAGCACCCGGAATATGTCCTTTCCTCTTCCAGTTACCTCGTTCTCCAGCATAAAACTCTGGCGGTCTGACATCCAGAAGGACAGTCTGCTCACCCAGGCTTTTTACTTCTTCCAGGTAGGCTCTCACCCGCTCATCTGGCTTACCAGCGGGTTCATAAACCACTTTCTTTATTTCCGGGTAATCCTGAGAAACAGGCCGTTTTTCACTTTTCCAGCGGTTAAAACCTCCTTCCAATATTCCCCATGCCTCATGCCTGATGTAATCCAGAGCCCAGGCCAGGTAAGTAGCCCGATAGTTGTTTATTTCAGTGTAAATGATAATGGTTGTTTTCCTGTCCACTCCCAGCTCTCCGAGTAAACGGTAAAATACATCTACCGGCAAGAGTCGTCCCGGCACACCAGCCTGCGGCCAGCGCAGGACAGCTTCGTCCAGATAAATAGCTCCTGGAATATGCCCGGCCCAGTAATCTCTGATGTCTGCTCTCATGTCCACAAGGCGAATCCCCTGGCTGTTAAGGTTGGACTGTAGCCATTCTGGGCTAACTATTCTCTTTTCAGCAGATTGAGCCCAGCTCAAAGAAAAATAAAAACCTAGGCAAAACCAGACCAGAATAATTTTGCGCTTCATAATTTTGTTAATTTGGCTTGAAAAATTAAGCATCTTCATCTCCCTTTTTGCACATAAATTACCCTATTTTTCCCTTATTTTTCTAGCCAAGGAAAACAGGCAATCCTCAACCTGGCACATCCCATGGGCACCAGTCGCACAGTCTCTAGGGGTTCTGTGGAAACCACCGGACTTCTGGGCACCCGGCCAGCCATCCTTCCTTCAGGCTTCCAGTCTGGTAACTTTCTGGCTTTAACTTTCAGTATCAAAGGAGGATTTTCCAGTGAGAATGGTTGATAACTTAACGGTTTTTTCTCCATGATTTCAATGCCCTTTTCTGGCTGTTTTGGGTCCAACACCAGAGCATAATTCCAGGGTGAAGCCGGCAGGACTTCCCAGGCTGGCCACGCCTCTGTTCCGCCGCATTTTCTCCATTCTTCTTTTATCTCCAGCGAGTACCACAGAGGACCACGTCTAACCGAGGCAACCCGGCCGATGGCTTCCCAGAAAACAACTTTAACTGGAGCGGCAAATTCAACTTCTACCTGATCCCCGTTTTTCCAGATTTTTTCCAGCTTTATGAATTTTCCAGCCTGATTAACTTCGGCCTGGTTGACACCATTTATAGATACCCGGGTTTTTTCGGCCCAGGCAGGTATCCTCAGATAAAGCGGAAATTCCACCGGTTTCTCTGTATACACAGTAGTTCTTACCTTTTCGTCAAAAGGATAATCAGTATCTTCAATAATCTGTACTGTCTGGCCCTGCTTTCCAGCTTTTAGCTTGACGCTCGAAGGTGCATAAAGACAGATAGCTACCCCATCATCCGAAGTGGCCAGGTAAAGATGCTCCACAAAATAAGGCCAGCCAAAAGCCACGTTATGCTGGCAACAGCGGTATTTCCAGGGGTCATAGCTCAGCAGAGTACCCGAATTCTGGAAATCATGCTCACCCGAGCTGTCGCAGGAAATTAAGTTCGGTGCCGTCAGGTAATGAAGAGCTTTAAGGTCTGGAGTCAGTGCCGCCGGCAGAGAATTAAAAGCAATCTCCTCGCAGCGTTCGGCATAAATCGGGTTTCCGGTTATCTTGAGCAGAGATTCAAAGCTGTTCATAAACTCTACCATGGTGCAGGTTTCCGCTCCCTGGCGTGGGTCATTATAGCCAGGTCGAATGTTCTCATCGGCTCCAAACATACCACCAGGCTGCTGGCCGTAATGGTCCATCACTAGCCGGTAGTTATTTTCTACTACCTGCAACAGTTCGGGGTCTTTTTTCTGTTGATAATACACTGCTGGGTACCTGAAGCCCATGGCTATGTTAACACCGTGGTAAAAAGAGCTTTCCTCAAAATTCTGGTCACGTTCAGGTGTCAGTATGGGAGATTCCCAGTCAGCGGTTCGGCGATAAATTTTTTCTGCCAGTTCCAGTAGCCATTTTTCTCCAAGGCGATTATACAGCCAGTAGACACTTTCCAGGTTTTCTCCCCCGCGCAACTTCTGCCAGCTACCTGGAAAAAGACTTTCTTCAGGAAGGTTCATCTGGAAACGAAAATATTTTTTCATAAATTCCAGCACCCGGCCGTCAGAAGAAAATTCATAATAGCTCTGCAGACAGGTCAAAGCCAGCATATTGGGCCAGAGGTCATTATTTTCCCGGTTATCAACCGGCCCAAAATAGCCGTCAGGCTGCTGGCTGCGTAAAATAGCTTCCACCCATTTTCTGGCAGTAGCTATCATTTCTGGGTCTTTGAGGATATAAGCCAGGTTGCCATAACCTTTAAGCCAGTAAGGCATTTCTTCCCAGCCTTTTCCTTTTAAGGTTAACCAGCCTGAATCAGGGCCCAGAAACCTGGAAACTTCAGGCAACCTGCCTGTTAACCCCTCACGCATCAACTGAAGCTGGCTGAGCAGCCAGCCCCGCGGTTCTACCTGCCCGACCGGTAGTTTGACGAGCGGGCTGGGAAGAAGAGGTGCGTTATTTCCAGGATAAAAAGAATTCCTTCTTTCTTTCGGAGGAGAAACTACTGTTTCAATTTTAAGCACTTTATCTCTCCCGTTTAGCAAATCTAAAGAAAAGACTAACATAATCACTATAAAAAAAATTTGACTTACTTTCTTCATGACACATTTTTCCTGGGCTTATGTTTTGGCCCAATTTATTTAATCATATTTTGCCCCTAGTGACTACCGGTTAGCAGCGCAGAAAAACTTACAGACTTGAACAGAACAGGCACCATAATAATTTCCAATATTATAACGAAACAAATTACCAGTGCCGGCTAGTTTCTAATATCACTATCTCGGGTTGAATGAACGGAACTGTTCGTGTGTTGACCTGTCCTGAATGAAAGGCTTGGCTGTTTCATAATCAATAAGACCTTCCCGGTAAAGCTTCAGCAAAGACTGGTCCAGAGTCTGCATGCCTTCGCCCTGAGACATCTGAATAGTCTGATAAATGGTTTCCACTTTCCCAGCACGGATGTTATTCTTAACCGCGGCGTTGGCCAAGAGAACTTCACAGGCCAGCACTCTTCCAGCCTTATCCTTCCTGGGTAGAAGAACCTGAGAAATGACTGCAACCAGGTTGGAAGCCAGCATGGTGCGAACCTGAGGCTGCTGGTCAACCGGGAAAACATCCACAATGCGACTCACGGTTTGGGCAGCACTGGAAGTATGTAGAGTACCAAAAACCAGATGCCCGGTTTCCGCTGAGGTCAGAGCAATACCAATGGTTTCATAATCACGCATTTCACCGATTAAAATGACATCCGGGTCCTGGCGCAGAGCATATTTAAGGGCATTTTTAAAAGAAATAGTGTCACCAAAAGGCCCTACTTCCCGCTGAGTTACATAGGATTTTTTAGAATTATGCAGGTATTCAATCGGGTCTTCAATGGTCAAGATATGGTCACACCTAGTGCTGTTAATAGCGTCAATCAAGGCTGCCAGCGTGGTGGACTTCCCGCTGCCAGTGGGGCCAGTCACCAAAATCAACCCCTTTTTTGCTTTAACTAACTCTCTCACCGAGGCTGGTAGGCCAAGCTCTTCCAGCTTGGGGATACGGTCAGCCAGAGCTCTGGCTGAAAGGGCTACTGTTCCCCGCTGTTTATGAACATTCATCCTGAAGCGGCCGACACCGGGCAGACTATAAGCGAAATCAAGCTCGTAGCGAGACTCCGGAGAGGTTTCAAACTGCTTGATTTGTTCTTCGGTTAACAGAGCGTAAATCATATCTCTGGTCTGGTTTCCATCAGGTTTCTCAAAGGTTTCATCTGGCACCAGTTCCCCGTGAATTCTGAAAGCCGGATGAAGACCGGCTATAAGATGTAGGTCAGAGGCTTTTTTTTCTACCATCTTTTTCAAAAGATCAACAAGCGTATACATATCCATCACCATTTATTTTTTTATTTAGTTTTAATTATAGTCAAATTTAAATCTGCACTTCATAAACACTTTTTATTGGTCTCAGCTGATGCTCTGGGTTGAATACCCAGGCATAAAGATTTACGCTTCTAAAATAAGGGAAAAAATGAGCTCGGTAAAGAATTTTCGTTGGATAATACTTTCTGTTCCACTCCACCACACCCACCACGTCTTTTTCAGCTAAGTAACACAGAAAATAATTCACTGCCCTTACCTGCTGTGTTTCTGTCAGACCCTCAAACGCTACATGATTTACCCAGGCCCAGCGCTCAACCGTCTGCCCGATATGGTAGTGAAGAAAATAATTAAACATCGCTACTGGCTGACCTTTTTTACTCAGCCAAACAGTTTCTGAGACCTCCGGCACTATCAACTCTCTTATTAATTCGTTCTCCCCCTGCCAAAATCTGGCCAGGTCAACCCGTCCCTGATAGCGATTAAGCCACTTCAAGACGAGCTGTGAAATAGTTCCTTCTTCTGGCCTCAGAGGCCAGATTTCAAACTCTTCCGGGTTTTTATCTGCTGGTAGGCGGTGCGCGCGCAGTAGTTTAATAGCTAACTTTTCCCAGCTCTTCAAACCTTCTGACCTGGCCACTCGTTCCAAGTTCAGGACCCGGCCGAGGACAAACATGTTTCTTAAAAATTGCAGGTTTTCCCCTTCTTCCTTCAACTTCATGATTAACTTTGAAGACTTGTGACCTTTTTCCAGGTAAAGAAGAGCCAGGTCATAACCGGCCTTTTCCTGGTTTATTTTTACTGCTTCTCTTATCAAAGCGGTGGCCAGACCCTGTCTGGCATATTCTTTACGGCTAACCAGCAAACAACTGAGTATAGCCCGGAAGTGTTTTCCCCGGTAATTTATTGTTCGCGGTAAGTTGGCCAGGAAAGCCAGAAGTTCACCATTTTTGTAAGCAGCCAGAAAATGGTTCCGGTCAGGAATGGTAGACATTAAAAAACGGACAAAGTCTGGACGGTAAAGATTGGGAAAAGAGGCCTGACCATATTCTTCCCGCCAGGCCTGGTGGGCCATGGTTTCCAGCTGCTCCAAATCACCGCGGAAAGGTTCAATCGATAGGCCGATAAAATTTTCTTTCATGCGGATGATTTTAAAAAATATTATAAGACCTGA
>JACIYK010000123.1 GCA_014359965.1 Candidatus Aminicenantota bacterium | reverse complement strand
TAAAACGCATGACTCTGGCTGAAATTGAGGCCAAACTACAGGAAGTTCAGCAGAAGATGGGCGGATTTCAATCTAAATACGCCCAGCATCTTCTGGCTCGCAAAGCTGTCCTTATGGGCCAGAAATAATTTTTAACTCCTGAGTCTAGATTTTAACCAAAAAAAATAGAGCAAAAGGTTTTACATTTGTTTTATTTTTTGCTAATATCAATAAGAAAATAAGGAGTTTAGCGTGCTGACAAAAGAATTAAAGGCTAAAATTATCCAGGAAAATCAGGTTCATCCCAAGGATTCAGGCTCACCTGAGGTTCAGATTGCCATCCTGACGGAAAGAATCAACCAGTTAATTACCCATTTTCAAACCCATAAAAAAGATTTTCATTCCCGCCGTGGGTTGATGAAGCTGGTAGGTCAGAGAAAAAGGCTGCTGCAATACCTGAAGAGAACTGACCGGAGCCGCTACGAAAACCTGATTCATAAGCTTAATCTAAGAAAATAGGCTATAACACCATAAAAAGAAATCGAGTTAAAAAATGTCTTATACTATCAATCTTGAAATAAGCGGTCGAAATCTATCGATTGAAATTGGCCGGGTTGGCAAACAGGCTGATGGTTCAGCCCTAGTCCGCTACGGCGATACCATCATGCTGGTGACGGCCACCTGCAAAAAAGATTCTTCTGGGGAGAAGAATTTTTTACCTCTGATTGTTGATTACCGGGAAAACACTTACGCTGCCGGCAAAATCCCTGGTGGATTCTTCAAGCGAGAAGGAAAACCCTCAGAAAGGGAAATTCTGGTGGCTAGGCTCATTGACCGGCCCATCAGGCCTCTTTTCCCTGATGGTTATTTTCTGGACACTCAGATTGTAGCCCTTCTTCTTTCTGCTGACCTGGAAAATGAGCCAGACACTCTGGGCATAATCGGTGCTTCTGCCGCGCTCTACTTTTCGGAAATTCCCTTCACCACACCAGTAGGAGCAGTAAAAGTTGGGCTGGTTGGAGATAAATTTATCATCAACCCTACTGCCTCCCAGCTGGAAAACTCAACGCTTAACATGGTGGTAGCTGGTAACGAAGATGGCATCTGTATGATTGAAGCTGGAGCTAATGAAGTAGAAGAAGAAAAAGTTCTGGACGGCCTGATGCTAGCCCACGAAGAAATCAAAAAAATCGTGGCCGCACAGAAAGAACTTTTTGCTCAGCTAAACATCAAGAAGATGGAAATTCAGGCCAAGCAGCCTGACCCAGAAAAAGTCAAAAAAATAGAAGAAGAAATTTCGCAGGAGCTTTTGCAGGCCATTCAGAAAAATCAGAAAAAAGCCAGCGAAAAAGCCAGCGAAGAAATACTCAACCGTCTGCTTTCTCGCCTCCCCAAAGAAAATACCGAAGAAATCTCTGAAACCAGAGAAATTTTCTACCAGCTGCAGAAAAAACTTGTCCGGGAGCTGATCCTGAATAAGGGGAAACGGGCTGACGGCCGGGCCTTCGACGAACTCCGGCCCATTAGCATAGAAGTCGGGCTTCTACCGCGGACCCATGGTTCTGCTCTTTTCACCCGCGGGGAAACACAGGCTTTAGCCACTGTCACGCTGGGTACTTTTGAAGACGTACAAAGGCTAGACGGACTAGGCGAAGAAGCAGAAAAACGTTTCATGCTGCATTACAATTTCCCGCCCTTCTGTGTGGGAGAAGTTTCCTTCATGAGAGCCCCTGGCCGTCGGGAAATTGGACACGGTGCTCTGGCGGAGAAAGGTCTTCTACCAGCTATTCCTGATGAAGAAACTTTCCCCTATACCATAAGAATTGTCTCTGACATTCTGGAATCAAACGGTTCCTCTTCCATGGCAACAGTCTGCGGTGGTACCCTGGCTCTGATGGACGCTGGCGTGCCGCTTAAGTTCGTGGTAGCTGGCATTGCTACTGGCCTGGTAAAAGAAGGCGACCGCTACGCCATCCTCACCGACATTGCTGGCCTGGAAGACCACTACGGCGATATGGATTTTAAGGTCACTGGCTCAGAAAAGGGCATTACCGCTATTCAGCTCGACCTGAAAATTCCTTACCTTACACCACAGATTTTGCGCGAAGCTTTACAGCAATCAAGGAAGGCTAGGCTGGAAGTTCTGGAGAAGATGAAAGCTGTTTTACCAGCTCCCAGACCAGAACTTTCTCCTTATGCCCCGAGGATTATCACCCTGTTCATCAACCCGGAAAAGGTTGGCGACGTCATCGGCCCAGCTGGCAAAATGATTAAGAAAATCGTTTCTCAGACAAACGCCAAAATTGACATAGAAGAAAATGGCAAGGTAACCATTGCTGCCTCAGACATGGAATCAGCTGAAAAAGCCAAACAGATGATTCGGGAAATTACCGTAGAAGTAGAAATGGGCCAAGTTTACACCGGGAAAGTGGTGCGACTGGAAGATTATGGGGCTTTTGTGGAAATCCTGCCCAACATTGTTGGTTTACTGCACATTTCAGAAGTAGCTCCTTATCGGGTTAAGAATATTAAAGACCTTATTTCCCTGGGACAGACACTAACCGTCAAAGTGATTGATGTAGATGAAGAAAATAACCGTATTCGTCTGAGCATTAAAGCCCTCGAAAAAGATTACCAAAAACCTCAGGCCGCAGGAAGTGGGAGAAGCCACAGCACGGACCGCAGACCACACAGCTACCAGGGACATAAACCACGTTTCGACCGTAATCGCTTCTAAAAGCGAAATACGATGAGGGGGAAAACACATATTTTTTCCTCACCCAGGAAAAAGGGTTTTACCCTGCTGGAAATGGTAGTTACCCTGACCATTCTGTCTCTTCTCACGGCCGTGGCTGTGCCTTTTATCGAGACCACGGTGAAAAGAGAAAAAGAAATTGCCCTGCGGGAAAGTCTGCGTCAGCTACGCCAGGCTATTGATGAATACAAAAGACTGGCTGACCAGAAAAAAATAAAAGTGGAAGAGGATTCTTATGGTTATCCACCAGACCTGGAAACTCTGGTCAGGGGGGTAGAAATAGAAGAAGAAGTAAACCTGCCGTCTGGTGGTAAAACAACCAGAAAAGTTCTAGTCCGGTTTCTGCGGAAAATACCGCTCGACCCCATGACCGGAACCTACGACTGGGGGCTGCGCAGTTATCAGGATGACCCTGATTCCGAGACTTGGGGTGGGCAGAATGTTTATGACGTCTACACCAGAAGCCAGGCCACAGCCCTGGATGGTACAAAATATCGGGACTGGTAGAGACATGGGCAAGAAACACTGGCGAAAAGGCTTCACTCTGATAGAAATCCTGATTGTCTTGGGCATAATTGGCATTCTCCTGGGGCTGGCTGTCCCTCAGTATCAGTTATCCATCAAGAGAGCAAAAGAAGCTGTGCTCAAGGAAAACCTCTTTATCATGCGCAAGATGATTGACCAGTACTACCAAGACAAGCACAAATATCCACCTTCTCTTCAGGCGCTGGTAGAGGAAAAATACCTTAAAGCCATACCAGTTGACCCGATCACCGGCTCAGCAGAAACCTGGGTGGAAGTCAGACAATCTTTTAACCCGGACGAACCGCTGCCACCTGAAGGCGCTGGAGTGGTGGATGTCAAATCAGGTTCTGAAGCTAAGGCTCTAGATGGCACCCCGTATAACACCTGGTAAGAACTTCAACCCCCAGAAGTGAGAACAGCCTGAAAATAAGTGTTTAGTAACGGTGGTGATGGTCAAAAGGTTCGAATGAAAATAGCAGAAACATTTCGGAAAAGAAAAAATCAGGGCTATGTCCTGCTTTTAGTCCTGTTGGCTCTTTTTATCCTGACGCTCGGGTTGCTGGTAGCCGTGCCGGTGCTAGAAACCCAGCTTAAAAGAGAAAAAGAAGAAGAGCTGATTTTTCGCGGCCAGCAGTATGTGGAAGCCATCCGCCTTTACCAGCAAAAAAAACCGGGTGCCTTCCCTTCATCTTTGGAAGAACTGGTTAAAGAAAAATGTTTGAGAAAGCTTTATTCCGACCCCATGTCTGAAGACGGGCAATGGAACCTTCTTTTACTTCCCACTCCCCTGACCCCCGGGCCGAGGGTCTCAAGCCCCACCCTCACCGCAGGGAGCACGACGGATAAGCTGCTGGTGGTCTCTTCTGCTGCCTTAAAAAAAATAAAAAACCCTCAGATAGTTGGCGTGGTCAGCAGCAGCCGGGAAAAGTCAATTAAAATCTTTCAAGAAGCTGAGTATTACCATCAATGGCTTTTTTATTACGGGCAGATACCCGGTAAAAAGCCCCAGCTTGTTTATCAGCTCGAGTAACTTCCAAAACACCCAGAAAAAGCACTCATTTTTTCTTTAGCCAATCAGGAAGAACAAAATTAATACGGTCGTAAAGCTGGAGACCGTTTCTGTCAGCTTCTCCGGACTTTAGTTCCAGCACATAAAGAGCTGGATAGCGCGGAGTATAGCTCGGACAGGGGTCAGCCTGGCAGGGAGGAACGTTTTTTTCCAGATGCACAATCTGTTGATGGGAATTCAACCAGATTATGTCCAGGGGAATCAGCGTGTTTTTCATCCAGAATGAATATAAATCTTCTTCTTCAAAAACAAACAGCATGCCCTGGTCTGGCTCTAAACTTTCTCTGAACATCAGGCCACGTTCCCTTTCTCTGGGAGTAACCGCCAGTTCAGCAGTTATCACCCGGCCATTTGGCAGATAAACTTTGATGAATTTATCCCGAACTTGACTATGACAGTAGAGAAAGGGAAGAACAATCATAACCATCAAGCCAGAGCAAAACCAGATTTTGATATTTTTTATCCAGAAATTTTTCATCTTTTTCTAACCCTCCTTAATTTTAATGAACTGTCACCAGAGGCACAAAGCGCACGGGAATTAACCGTTCTTCTTCCCAGCCATCCTTCTTTTTTCTGACCAGCACCAGTTCCTGATACTCAGTGCCCACCGGAATGATTAAACGTCCGTTTTCTTTCAGCTGCTCAATTAAACTTCGCGGCACAGTGGCCGGTGCAGCTGAAACCAGAATGGCTTCATAAGGAGCATGCTCAGGCCAGCCCAGAGTTCCATCTCCAATCAGAAAGTGAATGTTCTGATAACCGAGCTCGCGGAGTACTTTCTGAGCCCGGCGAGAAAGTTCTGGGATGAGCTCCACAGTGTAAACCTCCCGGGCCAGCTCAGCCAGGATGGCAGTTTGGTAGCCAGAGCCTGTGCCGATTTCCAAGACTTTTTCATGTCCGGTCAGTTTAAGGGCTTCTGTCATGTAAGCCACAATATAAGGCTGAGAGATAGTCTGGCCTTCGCCTATGGGTAAAGGCTCGTCGCCATAAGCCAGCTCTTTCATCTGCTCAGGGACAAAAAGATGGCGAGGAACTTTCAACATGGCCTCCAGGACCTTTGGGTCGCGGATTCCCCTTCTCTTAATCTGGAATTCAACCATTTCCCGGCGTTCGGCAAAAAAATTTATCTTCTCTGCCACCCCTCTCTCCTTTACCGGCGGGTTTCGAAACAATTAATATTTTTTCTATTTTGCTACTAATAGGAACGGGCAAAAATCGCTCTGGTGTGGGCTTCTTTCTGGCAGTAAACACACCGACCATTCACCCCCCCTTCCTCATCCATGGGTATAACCCGAATAGTGGCCATAGTCTCTTCTTTTATTCTGGCTTCACATTCTTCTGCACCGCACCAGAAAGCCCTGATAAAGCCTCTCTTTTCTTCTATGATTGATTTAAACTCCTCATAATTTTCTGCTTCCCTGGTATTGGCCTGCTGAAAAGCCAGGGCTTTTTCAAACATGGTTTTTTGCACCAGAGCCAGAAGTTCTTTAATTTTCTCTTCCAGGTTATCCTGGTTTATTATGAGTTTTTCTCTTGTTTCTCTTCTAACAGCTACCACCTGGTTATTTTTGACATCCCTGGGACCAATCTCCAGGCGTAAAGGAACACCCCTTAATTCCCATTCAGCAAATTTCCACCCGGGGGTGTATTCGGTTCTATCATCCAGAAAAACGCGCAGGCCAGCCTTATCCAGAGATTCTTTTATTTTCAGGGCTACAGGAAGAACTGTGTCTTTCCAATTTCCAATAGAAATAGGCACAATAATAACCTGTATGGGCGCCACCTGGGGCGGGAAAACCAGCCCGGAATCATCACCATGAGCCATAACCAGAGCACCTATCAACCGGGTAGAGACACCCCAGGAAGTCTGCCATACGTACTGCAGGTTCTGGTTACGGTCTTCAAACCTGATGTTGAAAACCTGGGCAAAATGCTGGCCCAAATTATGGGAAGTACCCATCTGCAGGGCTTTGCCATCAGACATCAGGCCTTCAATGGCATAAGTGGCCAGCGCGCCGGCAAACTTTTCTCTCTCTGTTTTTCTTCCGTGAATGACCGGAATAGCCAGTTCATTTTCTACAAATTCTTTGTACATATTCAGGATGAGCAGGGTTTCTTCCTGAGCCTGTTCGTAGGTTTCGTGAGCTGTATGACCTTCCTGCCATAAAAACTCTGTGGTTCTCAAAAATGGTCTCGTAACTTTTTCCCAACGAACAACATTGGCCCACTGGTTTATCAGCACCGGCAGGTCGCGCCAGGATTTAATCCATTTTGCATACATAAAACCAATGATGGCTTCTGAGGTCGGCCGGACAGCCAGCCTTTCTTCCAGTTCGTCATCTCCACCATGAGTAACCCAGGCAACCTCGGGGGCAAATCCCTTCAGGTGTTCCATTTCCTTGCGCAGAAAACTTTCGGGAATAAACACGGGAAAATAGGCATTCACATGGCCGGTGGCTTTAATGCGTCGGTCAAGCAGCTTCTGGATGTTTTCCCAGATGGCATAACCATAGGGCCTGATAACCATCATACCCTTCATCGGTGCATAATCAGCCAGTTCTGCCCGCCGGATTAAATCAATATACCAGCGCGAAAAATCCTCACTTTTAGGCGTAATCTGGGTGACCAATCTTTCTTCTTTAGCTTCGCTCACTTTTCTCAACCTCCAGTACCTGGCTAATTCTATCCAGCCCCCGTTTTTTTGTCAAGGAAAGGCCAAGCTGGTTAACCAGAGTTTGGCTGGGGGGTGAAGCGAAATTAACCCTTTTTTTCATCCTCAGGGATGATTGCTTACGATAAAGATTAAGATAAATTAAAGCTGAATTTTAAAAGCCTAAAAATATGGAAAAGGAAGCGCTAGTCATGAAGACTCAGTCAAAAGGCAAGATAAAAATCACGGAAAAGCATAGTAAAAGACCGGAAACTGGCGAGCAGGAATTTTACATGTCCTTGCCGCTAACGGTTTCAGGTCTGGACCACCTGGGCCACGAGTTCAGCGAAAAATCTGTCCTTCTGTCCATAAGCAGCCAGGAAGCTTCTCTTGTTCTCACTACTCCCATAAAAAAGGAAACCGTCCTGAGATTGGTTATGCCACTTCCACCTAGATTAAGCGAAGGTAAAAATCTACATCTAGTGCTCAAAGGAACAGTTAAAGAAGTCCAGCCCTTAGCCAGTAACCCACGTTCACAAAAAGTTCAACTGCAGCTTGATGCTCGCTACTTTATAGGAGAAGCAACCTGAAAAATAGAATTTCTATGGTCCATAATATTCTCAAGTAAAAATCAGTATGAGAAAAAAATCTCAGGGAAAACGTCCTATTGATAGGAACAAAAACAACAAGCCG
>JACIYK010000122.1 GCA_014359965.1 Candidatus Aminicenantota bacterium | reverse complement strand
TTTTACGGTCAGCCTTAGGGTCTTTTGCCAATTTTCTGAACTCTTCCCTTAGATTCCGCATCTTTTCCTGAAAATCCCTGGCTTCTTTCAGCCGGGCTTTTCTGAATTCTTCCAGCTTCTTCTCCTGTTCGGGCGTAAGCTGCAGGGCATCTTTTAAAACCTGGTATCCGCTGCCTGTACCAAGGCCCATCGGTCCCAGCCTTCTCATAGGCTGAGCATTAGCCTGAGAAAAAGCCAAAGCCAGAAGCAAAACAGTCATCAGTCCTAAAGCCATTAATTTTTTATTCATCTTCAACCTCCTGATTAAACTTCAAATTTTTCATTCATTATATTTAGACAGAGACTTCCATTATTCCTTGGGTATTAATGCTAGAAATGTCCTGGCTAAAAAACTACAGGCTTATTCCTGGCCATGGCGCAAACGGTCAAGAGCCACAGCCGTGATGATAATGGCTCCGATGATTATTTCCTGGAAATAATTGGGCCAGCCCATCATGGTACACCCGTTTCTCAAAAAGGCCATGATGAAAACACCGATGAGTGTCCCGGAAATTTTCCCTTCTCCTCCACTCAGACTTCCACCACCTATGACTACTGCGGCAATGATATCAAGTTCCAGACCAATGGCTACAGTGGGGTCGCCCACAGTCAGGCGGGAAAATTCCATCAGTCCGGCCAGCCCGCAGAGCAATCCTGAAATGGTGTAAACCGCCAGCTTGACCCGATCGGTTCTTACCCCACAAAGCCGGGCTGTCATTTCGTTAGAGCCCACGGCAAAAACATGCCGGCCAAAAACTGTTTTTCTCAACAAGACGCCTACCACCACGGCCATAATGATCATCAGCCAGATACCTGGCGAGAGAAGCAGCCAGGAAGGACGGGGGCTTCGGGCCATCAGGCTGTTGAGCCAGGTAATGGGAGCATCAATCTTCTGGTTGTGAGCTACCCACTTGGCTATGCCCCTGGCCATACCCATCATGCCCAGGGTAACGATGAAAGGCACAACCTTGAGTCTGGTAATCAGGAATCCGTTAAGAAAACCTATCAGACCGCCATTCAGTACGCTGAGCAGGGCCGCCAGCCAGGGAGAAAAACCGGCCTGGATAAAGTAGGCCACCAGCACGCAGCTGAGAGCCAGGTTGGAAGCAGCTGAGAGATCAATGCCGCCGCTGATGATAATAAGCGTCATTCCCAGAGCACTCAAAGCTACGATTACCGATTGAATGGCCACATTTTTAAAATTGGCCAGCCGCAGAAAACGACCAGAAATCTCTGGCATCAGAGAAAATATGGCCAGCACCAGAAGAAGTCCAAGAAAGGGGCCTAAAATTCCACCTAATTTTCGCAGATGTTCTTCTTTCTTCAAAGCTCTCACTCCATCCTGTCAACCTTTGCTTTTGATATGCTATTGTCTGTATTACCGGTAATGGCTGCTTTCATTAAAGCCTCTTCGGTCCACTGCTCTCGCTCTCTCACGTCCACCAGCTTGCCCCGGTAAAAAACAGCAATGCGCTGACAGACACCAAGCAGCTCAGGAAAATAAGAGCTGACAAATATCACTGCCTTCTGTTTTCTGGAAAGCTCCACAATCAATTCATAAAGGTGAGCTTTACTCAGCACGTCTATTCCCCGGGTTGGTTCGTCCAGCAGAAAAACTTCTGCCTGCTGATGAAGAAGCCGGGCCAGGGCTACTTTTTGCTGGTTTCCGCCAGATAAGGTCCAGACTGGTTGTTCAGGGTTGCGGGCTTTGATGCCCAGCTGACTGATCAACTGTCTGGCAGATTCTTTCTGTTTTTGGTGGTCCAGAAACCCGTACCTGGAATAAAAATCCAAGCGGCTCAGGGTGAGGTTGTCGCTAATATTCATCTTCAAAGCCAAGCCCTCAACCTGCCGGTCTTCGCTCAAAAACCCCAGCCCCTGTTTAATGCTTTCCCGTGGATGTCTGGGCCTAAACTCTTTCCCAGAAATAATTAACAACCCACCTTTTATCCGGTCCAGCCCGAAAACAGCCCGCAAAAACTCAGTGCGACCCGAGCCAACCAGCCCGGCCACACCCAATATTTCGCCCCGGCGAAGGGTTAGTGTGACAGGTGAACCCATCTTCTGGCCCTGCAGATTTTCCACCTTCAAGATGACTTCCCCTGGCTGAAAGTCAGGTTCTGGATAAAGCTCTTCCATTCGCTTTCCAATCATCAGGCTGATGAGCTGTTCTACAGATGTTCCGGCTATTTCTCCCGCTCCAGTTACTTCCCCATCCCTAAGGACAGTAAAAGTATCGGCCACCTCCATTACTTCTTCCAGAAAATGGGAAACGTAGATGATACCCACACCTTCAGCCTTTAGGGAGCGGATAATTTCAAAAAGTCTTCTGCTATCTTCCTGAGAAAGCGAGGAAGTAGGTTCGTCCATGATTAAAATTTTTGCTTTACTCACCAGGGCTCGGGCAATTTCCACTACCTGTCTGGCGCCAATGGGTAGTTGCCAGACGGGTATATCTGGAGAAATTTCCGGATGGTGAAGGAAAGACAGAACCTGTTTTATTTTCTCTCGGTTTTTCTTTCGTTCAACAAAGCCGAGCCGTTGCTTTTCCTGCCCGAGCATGATGTTTTCTTCCACCGAAAGATGTGGGGCCAGGTTCAGCTCCTGGTAAATAACGGCCAGACCCTTTTTCCTTCCTTCCAGAGGAGATTCCGGGCAGTAGGCCTGGCCCTCAACTGACATGACACCTGAATCCGGTTTTAAAGCACCACTGAAAATTTTTATTAAGGTACTTTTGCCCGCGCCGTTTTCCCCCAGCAGAGCTCGCACTTCACCGCTCTTCAATTCCAAATCTACATTTTTTAAAACCGGAGTAAGGCCAAAACTTTTAGAAATGCCCCTGGCTGAAAGAATAACCTTTTGTTCCATGCGGCCGAGTTTCCGTTAGATACAGATTAAGTCAATTATCTTACATATTTTTTAACTTCTGGCTCAAGTAATCTTTTTATTTCCGGCTGGTCCATGTTTTCTGGAGTGGCTACCACTACCCCTGTATCTACTCTCTTTTCCACCGGCTTACCTTCAAGATAATCCACCAGCACCTTTACTCCCAGATAGCCCATTTTCATCGGGTCCTGAAGCACCAGGCCGTGAAGCTGATGCTGACGGAGAGCCTGGATTAACTTCTCTGAACTGTCAAAGCCTACCAGCTTGACCTTACCGGCCAGACCAGAGTCCTGAAGGGCCCGCAGAGCACCAAAAGTGCTTGATTCGTTCGGAGCAAAAATCCCTTCCACCTGAGGATAACGGCTGAGCAAATTCTCCACTAACTGATAGGCCGACTCAGTGGTTGTGCCTGCATACTGGTCCTTCACCAGAATTTCCAGACCGGGAAATTCCCTGGTTACAGTCTCCAGAAAGCCCTGCTCCCGGTAAGTGGTACTGGCAGAACCTTCTAAATAGCGAATTAGAAAGATTTTACCTTTCCCGGACATAACTTCTGCCAAACGGCGGGCAGCCAGCACTCCACCCTGATAATTATCAGTGGCCACAAAGCTTATATAATTATCTCCCTGCAGGTTAGAATCTATGATGACCACTGGTATACCTTCGGCCATAGATTCGTCCACCGGCCGCATGAGAGCCCGGTCATCCAAAGGTGCCAGGACGATTCCGTTGACGCGCCGGCTGATAAAATCTTCCACCACCTGAATCTGCTGCGACCGATCATCTTCTTTTTGAGGTCCCTTCCAGAAAATCTCCACTCCCAGCTCCTGTCCAGCCTTCAGCGCCCCAGCCTGAACCGCCTTCCAGAACTCGTGGGTCGTGCCTTTGGGAATAACGGCCACTTTGTACCTGGCAGAGCTGGCTTTTTGCTCTCCGGCTTTTTCTCTGGAACCGCAGGCATAAAAACCGGAAACCAGAATTAAAAAAACCATCAGCCATAAAACAGGAAAATCAGGTCTTCTTTTTTTCATGTTTCAAGTATAATTCAGCCCTGAAAAATAAATCAATGCTTTTAAAAAAAAGTAATGATAATTTCAGACTGAAAAGGAAAAATAATGATGGGAGGAACAGAAAAAAGGAAGAAAGGAGCTACCTCAGGGATTTAAGGTAGCCCCTCTTTTCCTCAAACGGAGATAAAAATCCCCGCTGCTTAATTCCTAAATTCTGGCTCAGACTTTTTTAAGAATCGGCATGCCGGTCTTGGCTGTTTCCACCACTTTGTAACCAGCAGGCAGCTCATCCACGGCTCCGGGTCTGATGTCTCGGGCAAAATAATAGATAGTCTGTTTCTTGCCACCCCTGAGCTGCACTTCACGAGAATGCAGGTAATAGGTGATCCCCTTCTTGTTTTTGAATTCGTAAGGCATGAATTAAACCTCCAAAAAAATTTTTCTCAATTCAAAATCTATAGCCCAGCGTTACACCCACCAGCTGAGCGCTGGTATGGTACGTTCCTTCTCCAAGCTGATCTGGATAAATGTTCCTGTTTGGAGAAGTACGATCATAGAATAATTCAAACTGGTAGCCAAAATCAATTTTTAACCTATCCTTAGTATACCCAAATCCGAGAGTAAATGCTACCCGGTTGGCATCAGGTAAGGTAGGGTCCATGCTTTCTGCTGGTTGAGGAGTCTGGTCGTAGATGATACCAGCTCGAAAGGCCAGGTTCTCCTGGAAAAGATACTGCATGCCCGCTCTCAGGATAAAAGAATTCTTAAAATTTTCCTCCACTGTTTCTTCTTCTGAACCTCCCCCCTCGTACTCCACCTTGATCACATAACGATCATAAACATTCCAAGTGAAATACTGTCCTTCCAGAGCCAGCAAGAATTTATCTGTAAACTGGTAAGAAATTCCCAGGCCAAAAATGTTTGGATGTCTGAAAGAAGTACTGGCCTGCCCTGAATCAGGAAGATAGGGCTGAATAGCTGCAGGCACTTTGATTTTGTTAAGTTTCAATTCTCCCGAATAATCCACTTTAAAGCCGCTCCGCCAGTAAATCCCGACACCCAGTCTATCCGCCTTATAAAGTAGGCCGGCGTTGAACCCCAAAGAATCACCCGTAGCCTTTTTCAGAGAAACAGGTATCTCTCCGGTCCAGACCTCTGGAATAGTCACCACACGGATGAGGTCAAGAGAAAGTTTAGAGGTAATGTAAGAAACACCGAACCCTAGCGAGAAATTTTCGTTGACTTTATATGACAGGGTGGGGTTGATGAAAATGGTCTGCATGGAAGTTTCCGTGCAGATGTATTTCAGAGGATAATTGACCGGCCAGGAAGTGCCCAGACCGTAAGGAGCAAAAATTCCAATCCCGGCTGTCAACCGCTGGCTCAGACTTCTAGAGAGATAAAAATGCGGCGGGAAAAAGGTCTGGTCCAGCTGATACACCTTTTGAAAATTCGGGTCTGGCCAGTTCGGTAGCGAGAGTGAACCGGCAGGGAAAATGAGAGTTCCCCCTAGGCTCACCTGTGTTCCTCTGACCCAGGCCAGGCCAGCGGGATTATAAAAAATAGCCGTGGGGTCATTGGCCAGAGCAGCAAAAGCGCCAGCCAGAGCCATGGCCGCTGACCCGTGTTCATAAATCAGAAACCCTGAGCCAAAGGAAAGCTGAGTTAAAACCAAAACTAGAAAAACAAATAAAATGTTTTTCTTTTTCATTTTGCCCTCTATATTTTTATCCTTCGACAAAGGACTTGGCTTTCTTTTATTAAATTTATCATGCCGTGTCAAGCCAGCAACTAACCTCTGGCCCAACTAAAATTCTCTTATTGAATAAAACCTGAACTCATAGGCCCTTCTGAAGGCGTAATCGGTCCAAACATTTCCTCATACCTCCTGAGGTTTTCCAGCAACGCTTCAGAAAATCTTTTGGCATGCGCTGGGCTCAGAATGATTCTGGCGACCAGTTTTCCCATCGGTCCATCAGGGAAGACAAAGGCAAAATCAAAAATGAACTCTTCCCGGCTGTGACGTATGGCCGCCAGGTTCGAATATTGGCCAGTAGCTACGTTTTCATCAACTTTGATATCAAGCTTTTTTTCTTTTTGACTGTCCTGAGACATGGCTTTTACTCCTTTTGACTGTTCTTATTATCTAACTTAGTATTATTTTAATCAATCGTTTGGTAGCAGAACCATTTTTTTCTTCTTTTAAAAACCGGCCCTTTTTTTGAAATCGTTAACACAATTTTTTGCCTGATATTTAACTAATTGATATTAAATAAAATAAAATTTTAAAAGGGTATTGACTTATAAAGTCAAAAGATTAAAATAAAATTGGCTTTCCTGGGCGGGCTGGGGAAAGCCCCCACCTTTTTGGTTCCCATCATCAACCCCCCTTTTGCTGACAACAGCCCGCACCTTTTTTATCATCGCAGTGTTACAAATATTTAAAATCGTAACACTAAAGCCTTCTCTCTTTTCCTGCTGGCCAAAAATGTCGTCCCTCAGTTGTCATCTAATAATTTTCTTTCAATTTCTCCAGAATGGCTAATTCAGTGCCTTAATATTTTTTAGCCACCAGCTTATGGACAAATATTTTATCAATAATTATTCTAACGGCTTAAAATATAACATTTTTTCTCCTCTTCATCTCACTCTCAGATCCGACAAAAAGTTGACAGACAGCCGGAAATTTTTTAGTTTTCCAGTTTCCTGTTTCTTTTTACTTTTATTTTTTCTAATTGAAAACAGAAAGTTCTGCAGCAGTTTATATTCAGGCCAGAATCACCCTGTCTGGTAATTTTTTCACCGACAGGCTGTTTTAAGTTCTTGATTATCTGCTCGAGAGAATTCTTACTCCCGGAAACGGCCCGTCAGCCGCAATGGTGGACTTTTTGGTGTCTCAGCCCTGTGGCTAATTGATAAGGAAAAGACAAAGAATTATCAACATGAAATGCTACTCATCAGAATAAACTAACCAACCCCCTCTCTCCTTTTCTTCAACGACTACTTCAGAAACCTGTCTTAATCAGGAAACCCTGAACATCATTTCTGGCAATAATAGTTGATCATCTGCCTGATGGCCTCCTCACAGACCGGGCAGTAAGGTTTCTTTCCTTTGCTGAACATAAGGCAATCAACGGCCGGTCGGTAAAGCCCAGAAGCTGCATAACCCGCTCCTTCAAATGCTCCCACTTTGCCGGCATACTTGCTTTTTTTCAAAAACTCATCAATCTTGCGGGCTTGCTCCAGAGACAGCCGCTCACTTTCTGCTTCTAACTTTTCTATCTCTGCTTTTGCTGCTCCTTCCCTTTTCTTCCTGGCAATTTCTTCGTTTATTTTCTGCCTGGTAGCCTGGTAAGCCAGGTCCATAGCCTCAAACTCTTTCTTCTCCCAGGGGGTGGGTATTTCTATGCCGGGAGTGAGCAGTTTTTTCCACTTCAGTTCAGCCGGGTTGAGAAGCGCCGTGATGTTGGGCTCCACTGGTTCAACTCCCCGCGGGTAAAAATCGTTGTAGGCCACCTGGGAAGTGTAGTACTCATCAGCCAGACCGGTAAAAGAATGGCCGAATTCATGAAGCATCAGGTATTCATGCCATTGGTTGTCAGTGGTAAACGTGCAGTAGAGATTATAGATGCCGCCTCCGCCATAACGCTGGTGGTTGACCATGATTAAAATGGCATCGTAAGGCACCCGACCGGCAATCTGTCTGAGACTCCGATTATCTTCTGTCAGCAAATAACGTTCAGAACCAAAAGA
>JACIYK010000121.1 GCA_014359965.1 Candidatus Aminicenantota bacterium | reverse complement strand
CAGGGATGAAAGACTGACTGACTTAGCTGGAGATTCGGCTATCTTCCTCTGAGCCTGGATAATTTTATGAAGAGGGCTAAAAGGGGAGATAGAAATAAAAATAATTTGGTTCATCCGACATTTTAATGGGTAAACTCTGGGAATAATAATTTTCCATGAGCGAATAAAGAAGTCAACGATAAAGGTTTTAAAAGATGGTCGGAGAGGAACGATCTGTATTTTGTTGATATTTCTTCAATTGCCTTCATTTTTAATGAGTTGTCAAAGATTCAACTTAGGTTTAAGCAACCAGGAATCTCTTATTTTTTACCCACAATATAGCCGGATGAGCCAATAATTTAAAATGGGAGAAAATTTCACTTTTACGGCAAAAATTAAGGGTAGATAAGCGGGAAAAGACAGGACCAGGAAGTTAGCTTTCCAGCGGCAGAAAAAACCTTGGTTTCTTAATCCCGCGCCAGCAGTAAGGTTTGCGGGTCAAGCTGCAGCCGGAGTTTCTTACCGGGCAGTTGCTGGTGGTCCTTGACCAGATGCAGTTTAACCTTGCCCTCATCATGTTCCAGGGTAATAATGATATCTATAATTTCCAGATAATTCTTAAGAACAAAAGGAACTCCGTTTTCATCAAAGAGCGGGTCCTGGCCTTTGAGGGAGCAGCTGAACCAGATTTCCAGTTGATGCTGGGCAGCGAATTTTTTGAAAAGCTCCAGGTCTTCCTGACAGGGCAGGTAGAAATTAAAGCCATCTACTATAATCGTGCGGGCCGGAAAATTTCCCGGTCCAAGCAAAGCTTCCAGGCTTTTAAGCACCTGAGCTGTTGGCATTCCTTCCTGTTTGAAGTTCATAATGACCCGGTTACGGATAATGCGGTCGTGCACTTCCATGGCAGACTTCAGATTTTCTCTGGTGGACAGGTTTTTAAATATTTCTTCGTACCAGCCGATGATGTAATCAACGCGGCTGGCGTAAGAAACGTGGATAACCGGTTTTTCTTCTAGCAGGCGGTCCAGAGCAATCTGCACCAGGCAGGCGGTCTTGCCCACACCTTTTCTGGAGGCGAAGACCCCCAGCTTACCCGGTCCCAGGCCCCCTTTGATATTCTTTTCCAGGGTTCTTATCGGGCTTCTGGAGGAAAGTGTTTTCCTGACCATAATACTCTCCCTCTCTAATTTTTGTTATCTTCTTCAACCTTTTTCCGGTATTCTTCCATGAGCTGTTCAGCAATGTTGGCCGGCACCCGTCCGTACTTCAAAAATTCCATGGTAAACTCAGCCTTGCCCTGGGTCATAGAACGCAGAACCGTAGAGTAGCCAAACATTTCTGATAAAGGCACTTCAGCTTCTATGCGGGAATAGGTTCCATCTTCCACAGAACTCACGATAATGCCCCGGCGTTGGTTGAGACTGCCAAAAACATTTCCTGAAAACTCCGAAGGAGTTTCTACCACTACGCGCATGATTGGTTCAAGAATCTGCGGTTTAGCCTTCTTGTAAGCCTGCTTGAAAGCTCCCTGAGCCGCCATCTGAAAAGCAATGTCAGAAGAATCGACTGGATGGTACTGGCCATCGGTCAAAACCACTCTGACACCGATGACCGGGCTGCCAATCAACTGGCCTTTTTTCAGACATGCCTGGAAACCCTTATCGCAGGAAGGAATGAATTCTCGCGGGATATGCCCGCCTTTCACTTCGTTAACAAATTCGTAATTTCCTTCAAAAGGTTCAAGGTAGCCGATGACCCGGCCGAACTGTCCGGCCCCACCGGTTTGCTTCTTGTGGGTGTAATCAAAATCGGCCCGGGCAGTGATAGTTTCGCGGTAAGCTACCTGCGGGCGCCCGGTGGTGACTTCCACTTTATATTCTCGTTTCATGCGCTCAATATAGACATCCAGGTGCAGCTCGCCCATGCCCTGGATGATGGTCTGCTTGGATTCCGGGTCTATGTAAACGCGGAAAGTGGGGTCTTCTTTGGTGAAGCGGTTAAGCGCCCGGGCCAGACGGTCGGCGGAAATCTTATCCACTGGTTCTATGGCCAGTGAAATCACGGGCTCCGGCACGTAGATAGAGGTCATAGCATAGTTGAGTCCTGGAGCGCAGATAGTATCTCCAGAAGCGCAGTCCACCCCGAACAGGGCAATAATATCACCAGCGAAAGCGCCTTCAATGTCTTCCATGTGGTCAGCATGCATGCGCACCACCCGTCCAACTTTGAACTTTTGCCTGGAACGGCTGTTAAAAAGTTCATCCCCGCGGTTGATTCGTCCCTGATAAATGCGGATGTAAGTCAGCTGACCGTAAGGTCCGTCTTCTAGCTTGAAGGCGTAGGCCACGCAGGGTGCCTGTGGGTCAGGTTTGAGTATAATCTGTTTTTCCTGGTCATCCAGGTCCAGGGCGATGTTTTCCACTTCGGCCGGGTTCGGCAAGAAGTTAACCACGCCATCAAGCAGAGGCTGAACCCCTTTATTGCGGTAGGCAGAACCAAGAAAAATAGGCATGAATTCACGGCTGATGGTACCTTTCCTTATGGCTTTAAGCAAGATTTCTTCAGTCACGCGGTCTTCCAGAATGGCTTCAGTTAGTTCGTCGGAAAAAAGTGAGACGGTATCCAGGAGTTCTTCCCGGTATTGCCAGGCTTCATCTTCAAGTTCAGGCGGGATTTCTTCTTCCCGAACTATCTCGCCGTTAGCGCCGTCAAAATAAACAGCCTTCATCTTGATTAAATCCACTACACCCTGAAAACCGTCTTCCAGGCCGATGGGAATCTGCACCAGGGCCGCCCGGCGTCCGAGCTTTTCGTTTATCTGGTCTTTGACCTTGAAAGGATTAGCTCCGATGCGGTCAAGCTTGTTGATGAAAGCCAGAGCCGGAACTTTGTATCTCTTAAGTTGCTTATCAACAGTTAGAGTCTGAGACTGAACGCCACCAACCGAGCAGAGCACCAAAATGGCACCGTCTAAAACGCGAAGCGACCTTTCCACCTCAATAGTGAAGTCCACATGGCCTGGTGTGTCAATGACGTTGATAGAATGATCTTTCCAGGTAACGTTGGTAGTGGCAGAGGTGATGGTGATACCACGCTCTCTCTCTAAATCCATGTAGTCCATGGTGGCTCCGCTGCCATCTTTGCCTTTAACTTCGTGGATGCGGTGGATTTTTTTACAGTAGTAGAGTATGCGCTCAGTTAGAGTGGTCTTGCCGGAATCGATATGAGCGCTTATACCGATGTTCCTCATCCTTTCAATCGTTCTGTCCATAGAATAAAGCACCTCTTCATTATTTACGGGATGTATTAGCCCTTTTCTGGGGGAATAAACGAAATTACTTTCTACTCGCAAACTATTTTACCACATACGGCGGAAAATTCCAACCTTAACCGAAAATTGTTTCTCGAACAGAGAAAATAAGAACCCGCGAGCCTTATCAGATGACTGTTGTCTGTCTTTATTTTTACAGGTTCATGGCTGCTGTTGTTTTTCCAAGCGGCTGTGTTTACGACCGTATAAGAAGAAAATGGTCAGGCCGATGGCCAGCCAGATAATGAACCGTTCCCAAGCAGTCCGGGGGAGGCTGATCATCAGGTAGGCGCAGAGCAGAGCACCGATGGCCGGCAGGTAAGGGAACATGGGCACTTTGAACGGCCGGCGGTAATCTGGTCTCTTGTAGCGCAGTAGAATAACCCCGGAGCAAACAATGATGAAAGCAAAGAGAGTTCCGATGGAGACCAGTTCAGATGAAACGTTAATCGGGGTAAGCCCGGCGGCCAGGCCCACGATCCCACCAGTGACCAACGTGGTGGTAACCGGGGTTTTAAATTTGGGGTGAACACGCGAGAAAGCTTCTGGTAGCAATCCGTCTCTGGACATGGAAAAGAATATTCTTGGCTGGCCCATAAGTAGCACCAGAAGTACTGAAGTGATGCCAGCCAGAGCACCAATGCTGATAATCATAGAAGCCCAGGGCTTGTTAAGTTCATTAAGCACCAGAGCTACCGGGTCCGCAACACCCAGTTTGGTGTAATAGACAACACCGGTCATAATAGCTGAAACAGCCATGTACAGAACGGTGGCCACGAGCAGGGAACCCATAATTCCAATGGGCATATCCTTTTGTGGGTTAACTGTTTCCTCAGCCACAGTGGAAACAGCGTCAAAGCCGACAAAGGCTAGAAAGACGATGGCTGCGGAGGTCATCACCCCTTTAAAGCCGAAGGGCATAAAAGGCTTCCAGTTTTCTGGGTTGACATGTGGGGCGGCCATAATGATGAAAAATAGGATAACTGCTATCTTGATGAGCACAATAATCATGTTCGCCCGAGAACTCTCTTTTACACCCCGGATAAGCAGAACAGTTAACAGCAGTACAATCAGTGTGGCTGGAAGGTTGAAAACGCCAGGATTTTGATCCCAGGGCGAAGACACCCATTTCTGGGGTAGATGAATTCCTAAGTTATTAAGAAGGTTGACGAAGTAGGCTGACCACCCGGTGCTGACCAGCACGGCAGCCACCATGTATTCCAGAATTAGGTCCCAGCCGATTATCCAGCCTGGAAGCTCACCCAGCGTGGCATAACCGTAAGTATAAGCTGAGCCGGATACCGGAATCATGGCTGCCAGCTCAGCATAACAGAGGGCTGAACAAGCGCAGGCCAGAGCAGCGATGGCGAACGAGAGAATTATACCCGGTCCGGCGTGATTAGCAGCCTGAACACCGGGCAGCACAAAGATACCGACACCGATGATACAGCCGATGCCTATGGCAATGAGGTCCCAGGCCCGAAGAGCTTTCTTCAGGCTGTGGCCAGCTTCGGTCGTTTCTTCCAGAAGGTCCTGGATGGGCTTGGTGCGAAATAATGAACCGGACATTTATCTCCTCCAGCAAAATAATAAATCCTTATAACATACCTTTTTCAGGCGGTCAATCACTATTAAAAATCAGGCAGCAGATGAGTTGAATTCGCCTCTTTTTTGTTATAAACTATGGCTTAATTTTAATCAGTCCCATAAGGAAGCAATCATGAAATTTCTCCTGCCTAAGGAACCAGCCTTTGCCCAGCATTTTTCAGAGCTTTTGGCCTGTCTTTTAGAGATAACTACTGTCTTTCATGATTTTTCCCGGAACTTTAGCCATTCAGCTCAATACTGGGAAAAAGCCAAGCTGGTGGAACATAAAGCTGACCACGTAGCCCACGAAATAATTAAGCTCCTTAACCAGTGCTTCATCACCCCTTTTGATCGGGAAGACATCTACAAGCTAGTGCATGAGATTGATGACATCATTGACCTTATTGAGAATGCCATTCACAACGTTTATCTTTACAACCTGACCGAGAAGAGAAGTTTCATAGATGAATTTGCTGCTTTCTCAGGGGAAGCAACTGAGAAACTAAACCTACTGGTAGCTGAAATCTTCAAATCTCAGAAATACACTCCGCACATTGCTGAACTAATCCGCAGCATCCACGACCTTGAAGACAAAGGCGACATGGTTTATGCCCGGTCGTTGCAGAAGCTTTTTCAGGAGGAGAAAGACCCAGTCAACATCATGAAATGGAAGGATGTGCTCTTTATTTTGGAAACCATCATGGATGTATATCAGCGGGTCTCTAACACGGTGGAAGGAATAGTAGTTAAGAGCTCTTGAAAATGGAACCGATCAGCTGGAGTTTTGCCTTTGTTGTTCTAATCATTGCTATTGCCCTCATTTTTGATTTTACAAACGGTATGCAGGATGCAGCCAACTCGGTAGCTACTATAGTTTCAACCAGGGTTCTCAGTCCCAGGCAGGCCGTGATTTGGGCAGCCTTTTTTAATTTTGTAGCCTTTTTGTTTTTTGGCACCCATGTGGCCACGACCATTGGAGTCGGGCTCATTGATATAAACGTCGTTAATCCCCATGTGATTTTCTGTGGTCTTATCAGTGCTATTATCTGGAATATACTGACTGTTTATTGGGGTATTCCGGCCAGCGCTTCTCATGCTCTTATCGGCGGCTATCTGGGAGCGGCTGTTGCTAAAGCCGGCTTCGGGGTGGTAATTGTCAAGGGCTGGATAAAAGTTGTTTCTTTTATTTTTATCGCTCCATTGCTTGGCATGGTTCTTGGTAACCTGTTGATGGTTCTGACCACCTGGCTGCTGAGAAAAAAGCCTCTCCGGGTAATCAATCTCTGGTCGCGGAGACTGCAGCTTCTATCTGCAGCCCTCTACAGCCTCGGCCATGGTGGAAATGATGCTCAAAAGACCATGGGTATCATTGCCGGTTTGCTTTATACTACCGGCCATATGAAAACTTTTCACATACCACTCTGGGTAGTGCTTTCAGCTTATTCAGCTATCGCCCTGGGTACCCTAAGTGGCGGTTGGCGGGTTATAAAAACAATGGGCCAGAAGATTGTCCGACTCAGACCGATAGATGGTTTCTGTGCTGAAACAGCCAGTGCCATCAGCATCTTTATGGCCACACATCTGGGCATTCCTGTATCCACGACCCATGTTATAACTGGTGCGGTTACCGGGGTGGGGATGGCCAGGAGTATTTCTTCGGTGAAGTGGCAGGTAACTTTAAGAATAATCTGGGCCTGGGTTCTGACCATACCTATGTCAGCTCTGATTGCTGCTGCCATCTACCGTCTTTCTCTTTTTATCACCGGCTGATTTAATTTTTTATTCAGCTCAGCAACAAGAGAGAAAATTACACCACAACTAATAACAGAAAGTAAAAACGGGGCCTTGAATTTAAGGATGAACTGGAAAACTGGCGTGAGCACCAGCCCGGCAACCATGGTGACGTTGGCTGCAAGATGGTTCTTGTTTTTTGCATAAAGCCCGAACAGGGTAATGATTAAAACACCGGCTGTACCAAAGGAAGCAGCCAGGAGTACCAGGTCATAGATTCTGTTTCCAGCTAGAGCAATACTCAGAGCAATGAGCCCTGTCCCGATTACTGCCAGTCTGGTTAACAGCAATCTGTTTTTTTCATTAGATATTTTAAAAATAGGTATGAGAAAATTATGAGCAAAAAGAGCTGAGCAAGCGAGCAGTATGCTATCTACGGTGGAAAGAATGGCAGAGATGAGAGCTCCCAGAAAAATTACCGAAAGGAAACCGGGCAGGTGCTGGTGAGAAAGAAGCACCAGGAAATTTTCGCGGTCAGAAATTCCTGGCAAAATCCAGGGACCGATGAACCCGAGGAAAAGGGGAATGGCACCGGTAAAAAAGTAAATACCTCCCGCCAGATGGCAGGCCTGAGCCGCCTCACGCGGGCTGCGAGCAGCTAAAAAGCGAGAGATGGCTTCCTGAACTACCAGGGAGCCAAGGACCGGTACCGCCCAACGGTCAAGCCTTTCCCAGATACTTTCTCCCACGCCGAGGATGTTCCAGCGATTGGCGGGCATATGGTTGATTATGCCAGCGAGGTCGGGCGTTCTGTTCAGTATCAAGACCAGCAAGATTAAAAGGCTGCTCATGACAATAAGTCCCTGGATCAGGTCTGTGTAAATATCGCCTAGCAACCCGCCGAGCACGGTGTAAAATATTACCAGCAAGGCGGAAAGGCAAATCATAAGATCAAGGGGCAGGGTTGTAGAAACGGAGAGAATCTGGCCAAAAGCCCGCAGCTGAGCCGCACCCCAGATGATAGAAGAGGGAATCATAACCCAGACAACCAGTTTTTCTGACAGGCTTCCATACTGGTCTTTGATAAAATCAGCTAGCGTCAGGTAATTTCCGGCGCGGAGTTTTTTGGCCAGCAAGAAACCCATCAGAAAAAGGCACAGACTGAAACCGAAAGGGTCAGCTCGGCTACCAGAAAGTCCAAGTTCGTAAACGGCGCCTGAGG
>JACIYK010000120.1 GCA_014359965.1 Candidatus Aminicenantota bacterium | reverse complement strand
CTAAATCTAGCCGGAACAAATCGGTTTTTCCCTGATAATCAGAAAGGAAAAAGATAGTCCGGTTATCAGCCCATTGTGGGTTGATGTTTTTTCCTGAGGGAAACCCGAGTATCCTAGTTACTTCACCTGTTTCTACGTCAAGGAGAGCCAGTTCATAATGTCCCGGGTCCATCCATTTCAGGTTGGCACTAAACCTTTCAGTCACAAAAGCTATTTTCTTACCATCTGGCGACCAAACCGGATGAATATCTCCGTAACTATCTCTGGTCATCTGTTTAAGGCTGTCATTTTCCAAGTCGTAAATAAAAATATCAGTGACACCACCGACCATAGCTGAGAAAGCAATATATCGGCCATCAGGTGACCAGGAAGGGTTGATTATTTCTCCCAGTTCAGGAAAGGGAATTTCTCTTTCAATCTTTTCTTTTCCCACGTTAATGATCGACAGGTGGGCTCTTCCTTTGGCAATAGTGCCCAGGACGAACTTCTGGCCATCTGGTGACCAAGAACCAGCTGACTTGATAAACTGAATACTCTCAAAATGAGGGTCTAAAGCAGTGGAAGTCAGTTTCTTAATTATTTTCCCGGTCTGACTATCAGCTAAATACAAGTCGACCGAAAATAAATCCCTGGAAGAAAGAAAAGCCACATACCGGCCATCCGGGCTTAAGACTGGAGATACGTTATAAACATTTTCTTCTGTTCCTTTGAGCAAAAGGCGACCATATTTTTCTGGGCCATCGGTTTTGGAAACAAGCGGGGCATAAGCTTCTTCTATGGATTTGTGCCAGTCCTCAGAAATTTTTTTCAGATTAAAACCAAGAGCTGCCTGGAGAGCCGATTCATAGTCGTTGCTGCGGGCCAGAAGTTTGAAAATTTTGCCAATCATCTCATCACCCCACCGGCCTCCAATATAAGCCCAGAGCGCATGTCCATAACGATACGGGAAATATTTATAATAATTTTCCAGTTTTTTTATGGTTGGTAGGTCCTTTTTCTTCCAGGACTCTCTTATCCACATGGAAGTTTCTGGATCCATAGGTCCTATGGACAGATATTCCGCTAAACCTTCAACCAGGAAAAGCGGCAATCTCAGGTCAGCTCCAGTATACCTGGCCTGGTCAGAATGCCCCTGACCAGCTATATCATACTGGAAGGCATGGACCAG
This sequence comes from Candidatus Aminicenantota bacterium, assembly GCA_014359965.1. GTDB lineage: Bacteria > Acidobacteriota > Aminicenantia > Aminicenantales > Saccharicenantaceae > Saccharicenans. The sequence goes on along the minus strand of JACIYK010000120.1, from coordinate 6,794 downwards.
CTCATGACCGATGACATGGTCGGTTTCGGCTATAGAAACACCGTAGGGCAAGACGATTCTTCTCTTAAAAGACTCCGTTACGCCCCCTGTTCCCTCGCCCATTATTTCTGGAATAACGGTTGTCTGCTGGAATTCCGGACTGCTGGAGTAAATGATTAGTGGTTGTCGTCCCTTTAATTCATGACCAAATATGCGACTCAGCCGGGCATACCATCTTTCTGCCAGCATCGCTGTCTGTTTAACCACTTCTATATCCTGCTGATAATAATAAATATCAAAATGCTTAGTTTTCATAATTTTAAAATCAAACTTTCGGTACTGAACCTTATTGCGTCCAAAGTATTGAGCCTCAACCACTAAACCTGCACCAAGGGAAACCAGCAAAAAAAAGACCAGAGAAAGACGCAAAATGATATTTCTGAAAGAAGTCATTTACTTCCTCCTTATTTTCCTCACTTTTATATTATAAACTAAACTTTAAACTAAAAGATGCAACCTCTAACTTAACCATATCTTACCACTTTTTCCGGTTCAACAATCAAGTCATTTGTGCTAAAAACAAGGTGTGCTAAAAATCGCAGAAATTCAAGCCAGAAGCCTCCTTAACAAATCCAAAATATTTGACTACTGTCTGAACCCCTTCCTTGGTTGCCAACATGCCTGTTGCTACTGCTATGCCGGCCTGTTTATGAGGAGATACTCCGGTCATGCTGAGCCCTGGGGAAAATTTGTTGACGTTAAGATTAATGGCCCAGAGCTTTTAAAAAGACAATTATCTCGAGCCCGAAGGGGCAGCATCTGGATAGCCTCGGTCTGCGATGCCTATCAACCATTGGAGGAAAAATACCAGCTGACCAGAAAATGTTTGCAGGAAATTATTCCTTGGCAGTTTCCGGTCTTTATCCAGACCAAGTCTGACCTGGTCGTGCGAGACTTGGACCTTCTTACTGAATTTCAGGAACTGGAAGTAGGTTTTTCTCTGGCTACTGATAGTGATAAAGTAGCAGCCCTTTTTGAACCTGGTGCACCTTCTATCACCAGAAGAATCAAAGCACTGGAAAAAATTAAGGCCAAGAGTATCAGAACTTTTGTGTTTATCGGCCCCCTTCTTCCCCTTAACCCGACCAGACTAATAAAATTAATTTCTGGGCTCGCAGATAAGGTTTTCCTTGACCGCTTGAATTATGCCGAACAATTCCTGAAATTCTACCTTGAACACGGATTGGAAAAGTTTTACCAGGAAAGCTATTTCCAGAATACAGCCCAGGAGCTTGTTGCTCTGGCCCAAGCCGAGGGTATAGAAACCGAAAAATTATTTTAAAAATTCAATTTGATTTTAATTGTCTTATAAAATAAGATTTTTCTTGTTATGCTGACACAAGTCCTAATCATCTCTCTGGCTATTGTCTTCGGGTATACTCTGGCAAAATGGCGAAAACTCTCGGTTGAACTGAGCATGTTTGCCGCTGCTTTAGCTGGAGCTCTGGTAGGTAGTTTATTTAAGACTCCGCCGTTGACAGAAATACCGCGGCATCTGGTGGAAGGAGCTTTTACCTACCTTGATGTTATTCTGGTGTTTTTCACCGCTACCCTGTTCATCACCATTGTTCAGGAATCTGGGGGCATTAACTTCGCTGTTCGTTCGGCCGTGCTTCATTTTTCCCGTTTCCGCTTTCTGGCTTTATTCTTCCTGATGATAATTGTTTTGATACCGGGCGCTCTCACTGGCGCCGGCAGCGTTTCCTTGCTGGTAGTGGGAGCACCAGTAGCCTTGGCTCTGAAAGGGTTGGGGGTAGATGAGGAAAAAGTTCCAGCTATTCTTTTTATCCTGGCTGGGCTGGCAGCTGCCGCTCCACCGGTAAACATCTGGGCCATGGTCCTTTGTGCTGGCACAGCTATTCCCTATGTGGGTTTTGAATTGCCTCTTGGCCTGCCTGTATTTATCCTCGGCACTCTGACCATCCTTATCTTAGGAAGAAAGAAAAAAGAAAATTTTGACCCAACCACTTTCCTGGACAGAATATCCTATCATGCCAAAATGAACTGGCTAAGGCTGCTTACTCCCTTTCTCGTTTTTTTTGGCCTGGTAGTAGCTTACCGGCTCTGGCCCTTTCACTTTCCCATCCTCGGTCTTCCTCTTAATTTCCTGGTGGCTGCTTTCATTGCTCTGGTTCTAAGCCCGGTCAGAATAAATTTTCTTAAAATTGCCTCTCAAACGGTGAGCAAACTGCTTCCTCTGCTGGCCACTATGGTCATCGTCGGTATGCTGCAGCAGATAATGGCCGCCAGCGGTGTTAAGGGCCTGATTTCTTACACCGTGCTGATTATTCCCTTAGGACTTCTTTTCTGTATTTTGCCCGTTATCATTCCGGTTTCCGAAGGTCTTCTGACCTATGGCGGAGCGGCTATTATTGGTATTCCCTTAGTCTGGTACCTTAACTCACTCGGTTACCATGCCACCCTGGTCATAGCTGCTCTCAGCTTGCTCTGGCCCCTAGGCGACGGTCTTCCACCCACAGCTCTGATTGGACGTCTGAGCCTCATGGTTTCTGGGTACTCGGGTCCTTATTCCAGATTCTTAAAAAACACCTGGATTCCCTGGCTGATTATCACGGCCACGGCCATGCTTATGCTAATCTTTAATAACAAACTTAAATTCCTGGTGATTGGATGAATTATTTCAAGCGGAGAAAATTACTATGTTAGCGAAAATAATCATGATTATTTATTATTTGCTTTGCCTGTTTTTTGTTTTCATCACCATCCGAAACCTATTCCAGGAAGAAAACAGCCGTGACCGGGTTATCCTTTATCTTCTGACCCTGGTCCCTTTTATTCTGAGACTGTTGAGGTTTAAATAATGGAACAGACCACAAAAGCAAGCCAAAATTTTAAAATCATAAGCTCAATCATTTTCCTTCTTTTTGTTTTATGGGGCGGTTGGCCTCTACTTCAGCATAGAAATTACAAAATGGAAATTGTCTGCGGTCCAGGAGTAACTGAAGTCAAGAAACTCAGTGATTCCTTTCCTCCACTCAAAGATACACCCGCGGATACTTATGTGTTTATCCTTCAAGGAAAAGAACCCGGGGGCAAGGCCCTGATTATGGCCAACACACATGCCAACGAACCTGAAGGACTGTTGGCCGTGTCCGTCATGTTGGAAAATGCGGTGGTAGAAAAGGGCACCCTCTACCTGATTCCCAATTTTAACCGCAGCGCCAGCCGGAACACCAGACCGGGAGAAGGTTATCCGCTTTATTTTTCTGTCACCACTCCCTGGGGAAAGAAAATTTTCCGCCTGGGCAACAGAGATGCTTCACCTCTTGACCAGTGGCCCGACCCCGATGTCTACATCCATTATCCTGAAAAACAGATGCTTTCATATTTGGACATCAGAAACACCAATCGCACTTGGCCTGGCCGCCGGAACGGCTTACCTATGGAAAAGGTAACCTTCGCCGCCATGGAGCTTTTACGCCATAACCAGGTAGACTTGGCTATTGACCTGCACGGAGCAGAAACCATGTTTCCGGTGACCAACTGCATCGTGGCTCCAGAGAAGTCCATGCGTATTGCCACGCTGGCTTCTCTTACAGTTAAGTCCATGGAAGGTTTTGAAAACCATCTAGAAAGTTCGCCAGAAAAATTTCGTGGCCTTTCCCACCGGGAAATTGGTGACTATTCCGCAACACTTCCATTTTTGTTGGAAGCTCCCATCCCCTTTCTTGATCAGCCAACCGGTCCTAAAACAGAAAAACTTCTTCTTGATGGGAAGGATGACTTTTTGCTCAGCCTGGCCAGAAAAAACAAGCTTTTTGTTCCTTATGATGAACATGGCTGGCCCTTTGATAAAAGAGTCGGACAACATCTTTCTGTTTCTCTGGAAATAATCCGGCAGTACTCCCGGAAAAATCCAGAGCGCGGCCTAGTCATAAAAAATGTCCCCCGCTATCGAGAAGTCGTGGAAAAAGGAGTGGGCACCTTTTTCCATAATCCGGCTGAAGCACCAGTTGAGCGAATAATAAAATTTTAAATTCTAAAAAAGAGGTTGTGCCTGAAGACGATAAAACTTTATGATTATATGCCGGTAGACATCTAGACGGGCCAGATAATCAGATAAAGAATTGAGCTTAAAATGAAAATAAAGAAAAAAGGGAAACAAGAAAAAGCTAACCAAAAATACTTGATCGACAGAAACATATACCAAATATCTAAATAACTGGAGTATTACGAAAATGAAAAAGGTAACACTGATAATCATTACCGGGTTGCTGTTCGGACTGGTCTTTCTGCTCCTCTCCGGACCAAACAGCTCTTCTCCAGCTGAAGACCAGGAGCTGAAGGCGGAAGCCTGTACGGTCATCATGGTGGGGAAAAAAGCCTCGGCTGATGGCTCCACGATGACGACCCATGCGGCTGACTGCGGAATGTGTGACTGGACCTGGCGTTATGTTCCACCTGCTGATCATAAACCTGGTGAGACGAGAAAAATTTACCGCATCTCTCAGACGAGAACCTGGCCACCTGAGCAGGGGCTAAAATGGGACCTGATTAAAAAGGACTTTACTGGAGTGGAAATTCCAGAGGTTCCCCACACTTTTGGCTATATGCACGGAGTTTTCGGCTACATGAATGACCAACAGCTGGCCATTGGGGAATCAACCATCGGTAACCGGCCTAAAATGTCCAACCCTACGCCGACTCCGGCTTTTAACATCACTATGCTAACCCTTCTGGCCATGGAAAGATGCCGCACCGCCCGCGAAGCCATTAAACTCATGGGCTCTCTGGCTGAAAAATACGGCTACGGTGGTGAAGACGGCGGGGAAATGCTGGCCGTGGCTGACCCCAATGAAGTCTGGGTGTTTGAAATTATGCCTGTCGGGCCGCTGTGGACGCCTAACAGCGGAAAACCTGGTGCCGTCTGGTGCGCTCAGCGAGTTCCGGACGACCACGTGAGTGTTTGCCCTAACGAATCCAGAATTGGACAGATTGACCTCAATAACCCCGATTATTTTATGGCTTCTCCTAACGTCATCTCCTACGCCGTAGAAAATGGTTTCTGGGACCCCAAGAGCGGAGAGCCTTTTAGCTGGAAGAAGGCTTACTGCCCGGCTGAAGGCAACGCTAAAGACAATCCCAGAAGAGCCCGGATGTGGCGCTTTTTTGACCTGGTTGCTCCCTCCGCCAGGTTTTCCCCTTCCCTGCCCAACATGGAATTTCCCTTTTCCGTTAAACCTGATAAGCCATTATCAGTCAAAGACGTAATGAACCTGACCCGTGATAAAGGATACAGTACTTTCTTTGACCCTACGCGCGGGATAAGGGGTGGTCCGTACAAAAACCCCAATTACGATACCACTACCCGACTGATTAGCGTAAAACAGGTTGAGTATACCACCGTAACGCAGTGTCGTGATTGGTTGCCATCTCCCATCGGTGGTATCGTCTGGCTGGCTTGGGGACCACAGGACACTGCCTGTTATATGCCCTTTTATGCCGGTATAAAAGCGCTGCCTGCCTCCTTCAGTATCGGTGACCACTGGGTCTTTAACCGCCAATCGGCACGCTGGGCTTTTGATTATGTTGACTTTCACACTCAGGTAGCTTATTCAGTGGCCATCGAAGAAGTAAAAAAAGCTCAGGAAAAATGGGAAGACGGAGCTATCCAGCAAATCCCTGAAATAGACCGTCAGGCACTGGAAATTTACCGGAAAAATCCGAAAAAGGCTTCTGAATTTCTGACCGCTTTCTACCTAAATAACGCAGAAAATGTGGTTAATGCTTGGTGGAAATTAGGCGATGACCTGCTAGTCAAGCTCAACCATCTGAGCTATTACAACACCGAACGCCGTACGGTTGACCGACGGAAGATGGACACTCCCGAAATCTGGAAAAAAGCGGTTAGAATTATAGATGCTCTGCTGGAATGAAAAATCATTATAGAAAATATAATGGAAAAAATTGGAGGATGAAATGGTAAAAGCAAATTCAAGGATTCGGCACCTAAAACCAACGTTTGTCATTCTGGCCGTTCTGATCTTCACCATAGCCCTGGGCTTCTTTCTAAGAACAGGGGCTCAAAAAGTTGACCCGGGGCTGGAACTTTCCCGGCCGTCGGACAACTGCACTTCCATTCTGGTCGGTAAACTGGCCTCGGCTGATGGCTCAACCATGACCACTCATACCTGCGACTGCGGTTTGTGTGACTGGACCTGGCGACATGTGCCTGCGGCCCGGCACAAGCCTGGCGAAAAGCGCAAAATCTACCATATTTCCCAGTTCAAGACCTGGCCACCCACCGAAGGGTTAAAGTGGGATTTAATCAAAAAAGATTTTACTGGTCTGGAAATTCCTGAGGTCCCCTACACCTACGCTTACCATCACGGAATGTTTGGCTACATCAACGAAAAACAGGTGGCCATTGGCGAATCCACCATTGGCAATGTCCGAAAATTAAATAACCCCACGCCAACTCCAGCCTTTGACATCACTATGCTGACCATCATCGCCATGGAAAGAGCCAGCACTGCTCGTGAAGCCATCAAGATAATGGGCGAGCTGGCAGAAAAGTACGGCTATGGCTTTCATGATAACGGTGAAATGCTGGCCGTAGCTGACCCCAACGAAGTCTGGATTTTTGAAATCATGCCCGTCGGTCCGCTCTGGACTCCCCAGAGCGGAAAACCTGGAGCAGTCTGGTGCGCCCAAAGAGTTCCGGACGACCATGTCAGTGTCTGTCCCAACGAATCCAGGATTGGTGAAATTGATTTAAACAACCCGGATTATTT